>NZ_JANSHN010000001.1:0-277752 GCF_047461655.1 Synechococcus sp. W55.1 | reverse complement strand
CTGAGCTTTGCTGGGATACAGTCGAAAGGTCTGCCTTCTGGTTGCCATATGCGTTATCCTACCCCCACCTGTCCTAGTTCTGAGTGCTCCACAAATCCAGTGGCGCTATCCATCCCCACCCTACAGAGGGTGGGGAATTCCGCGCGTTTTGTTAACTTTCGAGCGCAGAGATTTTGAGCTGGCGGGGAACCCTTTGGGATTGGAAGGGTCAAAATGGATGCTCGCGAAGCGGGCCGTAGGTCGCTGGGGATCCGGCATCTGTTAAGGTGCTTGAAGGGTGGGATCCTCTGCACAAGCGTTCGTGAGGTTGGGTTCATGTCTTCCGTGCTGTGGCAAGCGATTGGGTATGCCTGTGGGATCTCGCTGGGGATCCTGGGGTTGATTGTCCTTGTCAACGTTCTCGTGGAATGGCTGGATCGGCGAGAGACCCCGGCGAAGCCGACCGAGCCGCCAGAACCCTGCAGCACAACGGAGGGATCCCCGTCGGCATGAGTGACAGGGTTCGCGTTCACGTCTGGGTACGGGGGCGGGTTCAGGGCGTGGGGTTTCGAGCCCACACCGAAGCGATGGCTCTCCATGCGGGTGTTCAAGGGTGGGTGCGCAATTTGCGGGATGGTCGTGTAGAGGCTGTTTTTGAAGGATCCCCTGCCGCAGTGGAGGCGATGCTGCGCTGGTGCCAACAGGGCAGCCCCGGTTCGGTTGTGGAGGCCGTTGAGCAACGTTCTGAGCCGCCGGAAGGTCTAGCCACCTTTGAGATTCGCCCTACCGTTTGAAGGAGTTTGGCTGTTCCAAGGATTTCTTTGACCTGCAGCACTTCAGCTTCGTCCGCTGGTTCTGAGCTGCCGTCCTCAGAAACTGCCCATGAGCTGGGATCCCCCAAGGTCGCACTAGAATGGTTACACCGCAAGTTTTTCCCATCCCATGACTGTTGCTGCCCCCGCCAAAGTGCAATATGAAGCTGTGATCGGGTTGGAAGTTCACTGCCAGCTCAGCACCCGCTCCAAGATCTTTTCCAGCAGCGCGACGGCATTTGGCGCTCCCCCCAACACGAATATCGACCCGATTTGTATGGGCTTGCCCGGCACCCTGCCGGTGTTGAACGAAAAGGTGCTGGAGTACGCGGTCAAAGCCGGTTTGGCCTTGAATTGCACCATTGCCCCCTACAGCAAGTTCGACCGCAAGCAATACTTTTACCCCGACTTGCCCAAAAACTACCAAATCTCGCAATACGACCTGCCAATTGCCACCCACGGCTGGATCGAGATCCAGCTCAGCGACGGTCGCACCAAGCGCATCGGCATCACCCGTCTGCACATGGAAGAAGACGCGGGCAAACTGGTACATGCTGGCAGCGATCGCCTGTCGGGATCCAGCTATTCTTTGGTGGATTTCAACCGAGCGGGGGTTCCCCTCATCGAGATCGTCAGCGAGCCGGACATCCGCAGCGGGGAAGAAGCGGCAGAGTACGTGCAAGAGCTGCGCCGCATCCTGCGCTATGCCGGGCTGTGCGATGGCAACCTGCAGGAGGGATCCCTGCGCTGTGATGTGAACATCTCGGTACGTCCGCTGGGGTGCGAGACCTTTGGCACGAAGGTGGAAATTAAAAACATGAACTCCTTCAACGCCATCCAACGGGCCATCGAGTACGAGTTCAACCGCCAAGTCAAGGCTGTGGAGGCAGGCGAGCGGATCGTGCAAGAGACCCGCCTCTGGGAAGAAAACAGCCAGCGCACCATCAGCATGCGCAAGAAAGAGGGATCCAGCGACTATCGGTATTTCCCGGAGCCGGATCTGCCGCCGATTCGCGTTACCGAAGAGCAAAAGGCCCGCTGGAGGGCAGAGCTGCCGGAATTGCCCGGTGTGAAGCGGCGACGTTACCAGGAGGTGTACGGTCTCTCGGTGTACGATGCCCGCTACCTCAGCGACGAGCGCAATACTGCCGAGTACTTTGAAGCCGTGATCGCCGCCGGTGCCGACCCGAAAGCAGCCGCCAACTGGATGATGAGCGACATCGCCAGCTACCTCAACACCCACAAGCTGGACTATCCCGACATTGCCCTGAAGCCGGAAACCCTGGCCGAGCTGATTGGCCTCATCGAGCGGGGCACCATCTCCAGCAAAATCGCCAAGGAGATCCTGCCGGAACTGCTGGAAAAAGGGGGATCGGCCCGCGCCCTGGTGGAAGCTAAGGGCATGACCCAAATCTCGGATAGCAATCTTCTGGGGCAGATGATCGCCGAGGTGCTGGCAGAAAACCCCGAGCAACTGGAGCAGTATCGGGGGGGCAAAACCAAGCTCTTCGGCTACTTTGTCGGGCAATTGATGAAAAAAACCCAGGGACGGGCGGATCCAAAGCTGGCCAACGACCTGCTCAAGCAACACCTCGACGGCTAGCTCCAAGCATCGGTGAGGGAATAGCCCAACTCCTGGATCATGCGCCGCAGCAGGGGCAAACTCAGCCCGATCACATTGCCAGGGCACCCCTCGATCCGCTCCACAAACAGGCTGCCACGACCATCGATGGCAAAACAGCCGGCACAGGCCAAAGGCTCACCGGTGGCCACATAGGCGCGGATCTCCTCGTCGCTGGGCTTGGCAAAAAACACCCGCGTCACCGCATAGTGGGTGAGGCGACGGTTCTGCTTCGTGTCAATTAAGGCATGGCCTGTGTAGAGCTCTCCCACTTCGCCCCGCATTTGCCGCAAGCGCCGTTCCGCCTCTAGGGCATTGGGCGGCTTACCTAGGATCTCGCCATTTAGGTAGAGCACAGAGTCGGCCCCCACAACCAAGACGGGCTCCCGTTGCTGGGCCGCCACCACTTCGGCTTTCGCCGAGGCCAGCTTCTGCACCAGCTCCACCGGATTAGAGCTCTGGATTTGGCTTTCGTCGAAGTAGCTGGGTTGAACGCGATGGGGGATCCCGGCAGCCTTTAACAATTGGCGGCGGGCAGCGGATTGCGAGGCCAGTACGATAGGAGGCAACATCGACTCAACACCCAAAGCCTGGACGTTTGCTGGATGGAAGTTCGCTCCATGAGCTAGTTTCCATTAGCTTAGTTAGTGTGCGCCTGATATGCGCCGACGAGTGGGCGCCGAAAGGAAACTCTCCCGATATCTTCCCAGCCGGATCCTGTTTGTGACCACTGTACCCTCACAGGCCCCCACCCCAACTGATCTCGATCTTGCCCGTTCCGGGATCCTTCGGCGCTATTGGGGGGATCAAGACACCCCGGAAAGCCGCTGGGTGAATTTGTTGGTGGCGGTGTTGGTTTTCTGTTCATCCACCTTCTTTGTGGTGGAAACCTATCCCATTCCCCCTGAGGTACGTCTTTGGCTGGAGCGGGTGGATCGCCTCATTCTCGGCTTGTTTGTGGTGGAATATCTGCTCCGACTGGCAGCGGCCCCGCAGAAGTTGCGCTATGTCGTGAGCTTGTATTCGCTCATCGATTTGCTCGCCATTTTGCCTTTTTTTGCCGGGCTAACCGATATTCGCTTCATTCGCATCTTCCGTTGGTTTCGCATTTTGCGGCTGCTGCGCCTGGTAGAGGGCAAAACCCTGTTTGGGCAAGTGATCTCCGCCGATAGCCGCATTTTGCTGCGCATTTTCTTCACCCTCTTTGCCATTGTTTTCGTCTACTCTGGGCTGATCTATCAGGTAGAACATCCAGTGAATCCTGGTGTTTTTGCCACCTTTTTGGATGCTTTCTACTTTTCCGTCGTTACCATGACCACGGTGGGGTTTGGGGATCTCACCCCCAGTTCTGAGCTGGGTCGGTTGCTGACGGTGCTGATGATCCTGACGGGGATCGCTCTAATTCCCTGGCAAGTGGGGGAGCTGATCAAACAATTGGTGAAAAGCGGCAACTCGGTGCAATGGGCCTGCCCAGGGTGCGGTTTGTCCCAACACGATGGGGATGCCCAATTCTGCAAACGCTGTGGCACACCGCTCTACCCAGGCAGTTAAGCCTATCGGGGTTGGCCCGGCATTTTCAGAAAATTTCCTGTGCCAAGGCAACAACAGGTTGACCAAGAAAACTGGGTTGCAGGCCCCGCCCTTGAGGTCGGCTTTGTGCTGTGGTGCTGAGCAAACTCCGCCAACTTGAATAGGGCGTAGTGTCAACAGAAGAAGTATCTGGGAGTTCATCCCAGTGGTTGGGGTCATGGCATCCCCCTTCATCCGTAAGGATGAGGTAGCCCAGGAAGTGGGAGTCATCCTGCGACCTGGGAAAGAACCCTTGCCCTCCGGGGCAGGGAGAATGTCAACCAATCCCGAACCTGCCGTTAGACCCAGTTGGGGAAAGCTGAGAAATCGTTTAAGATCGTTAACGGTAACCCTCTGAACAACTGGGTGGTGCTCGGCATGGCGGTGCAAGAGGAGGTTTTTTTTGAGGGTGGCCCCCACAGCGGCGATTTGGTGCTGAACTCCTTCATTGGGGCTACGCTTGTCGGCTTGCCTCTGTTTGTGGGGGCACTGGTGCGCAAGCTGTGGGTACACTATCGGATTACCAATCGTCGCATCACCGTGATCGGGGGGTGGGGCGGCAAGGAGCGCTCAGACGTGATCTACAGCGAGATCGCCAAGGTGGTCATGGTGCCACGGGGCTTGGGCGTGTGGGGAGATATGGTGCTCACCCTCAAGGATGGCAGTCGCCTGGAGATGCGGGCCTTGCCTCGCTTTCGGGAAATCTACAACTACATCAACGAGCGGATTGACGAGAAGGCCAAGCAGGTGAGCGGCCCAATTGGCAAAAAACGCCGCTCTGCCCAGTCCTGACCGTGCCTGACCCTTGGGGATCCCTTCCTGTGGCTGTCCCCACTCTTCCCAGCCGGGATCCCGCTTGGCCTGAGCGCCTGGCCCTGGTGCATGAGTACCTGATCTGGCCGGGGGGATCGGAAAAGGTTTTGCAGGAGCTGGTGGCTTTTGCCCCACAGGCCCCCCTTTACGTTAGTCTCTTCTCGGCTCACACCCTGCCGCCGAGCTGGCAGGAGCTGTCGATTCACACCTCTTTTTTGCAAGGCTGGGCCAAGTGGCTGGGGGTGTTGCGCCCTGACTACCACGCCCGCCTCAAGTATCTGCTGCCCTGGATGCCGTTGGCCTACGAGAGCTTCGACTTTTCGGGGTATGACTGTGTGATCTCCAGCAGCCACGCCTTTGCCAAAGGGATCCTGACGGGAGCCTCTACCCTGCACCTGAGCTATATCCACAGCCCCACCCGTTACCTGTGGGAGAACCGGGAGCTGTATCTGCAGCGAGAAGGGTTGGGGGGAATCGGGCCCATTCGCACAATTAGCCAATGGCTGCTGCACCGCCTGCGCCAGTGGGATTTTCTGGCAGCTCAACGTCCAGATCTGTTGATCGCCAACTCCCAGCACATTCGCCGCCGCATTGCCAAGCTCTACCGCCGCGAGGCTGTTGTTATCTACCCGCCCGTTCCGCTGCAGGGGTTTGAGCCGGTGGCGGATCCCAGTGGCGATTACGACCTGGTGGCGGGCCGATTGGTGCCCTACAAACGGGTGGATCTGGCAATTGCCGCCTGTGAACGGCTGGGTCGTCGTCTGCTGATTGTGGGAGAAGGGCCGGAGCTCCCTCGGCTCAAGCGATTGGCGGGGCCGCAGGTGGAGTTTTTGCCCCATCAACCGCAAGCCCGTCTGCAGGAGCTGTTGGCCCATTGCCGGGTGCTGCTGTTCCCGTGGGAGGAGGATTTCGGCCTGGTGCCGGTGGAGGTGCAAGCCTGTGGTCGTCCTGTGGTTGCCCTCAACCGGGGAGGTGTCCGGGAGACGGTCATCCACGGCCAAACCGGCATCCTCATCCCCGAAGCCAGTGTGGAAGCGTTGGTGGAAGGGCTGCGGCAGGCGGATCGACAGGAATGGGATCCGCAGCGGATTCGGGCCCATGCTCTGCAATTTGCCCCAGAGCGGTTTCATGCCCAGCTGGGAGCCCTGTTGCGCTGGGCTTGGCCTCGTTTTCAAGCTGGAGAACGGTTGGATCCCCGAGAATGGAGCGCTCAGTAGGGCCGCCGCTGCACAAAAGTCGGCAACTCAATCCGGTTGCGACTGCCCGTTTCCCCTCCTGCCCGTGAAGCGGCCAAAGCGGAGCGTTTCAGGAGCCTTTCTGTCCGTTGGCGCCAGCCGAGCGGGGCACTTTCTTCCCGCTCGTCCAGGGTGAGCGGCGGGATCCCTGGGGTGGGTGTTCTCCAGGTGGTGGCCGGGGAAGGAGCAGACTCGTCAGCCGCGGCAGGAATCCGTTCCTGGGCCCGATGATTCGACCTGGGCTCGACAACCGCTGGCTGAGGGGAAGCGGAGGCCGACTGACGCAGTGTGGCCAGTTGCTCTTCCAGTTCTTGATTGCGCTGCTGCAGCAGGGCCACTTCCTTTTCTTGGGTTTGCGCGTAGGCGTGGGCCTGCACACACTCGGTTTTCAAAGCCATCACCTGCTGCTGCAACTTCTCGATTTGCTTTTGGCTGACCAGATGATGGGCCTCGGCCAGTTCTCGCCCCCGCCGGGCTGCTTCCAGGCTTTCTCGGGTGTCCTGCACCTGCTGCTGAACTTCCTGCCACTGGGCAAGGGTGGGACGCTGGGCCAACTCTTGCATGAGCTGATCCCGCTCGGCTCGCAAAGCACCAAGCTCGCGGGTCAAAGCCTGCACCTGCTCCTCCAGGGCAAGGATTCGCTGCGCCTGTGAGGACTCTGTTTCCCTGAGGTGGGCGGCCTGGGCTGCTTCCGCTTCCAGCTTGGCAATCTGTTGGGCTTGCTCGGCCTGCTGCCGCTGACTCTGCTGCAGCTCTTCCAGCAAGGTGGCCCGCTCGGCCTTGGCAAAAGAGGCCTGTTGGCGCAGATGATCCAGCTCCGCCTGCAAGCGTGCCCATTGCTCTGGGGTAGGACGCTCTTCCAGTTCGCGAATACGTTTCCGGGCGGTGTTCAGGTCAGCTTCCATGTGTGCCTTTTCGGTTTCCAGATGGGTCTTCAAACGCTGCCATTCGGCTTCCGCTTGGCGGTGGGCAGCCTCTAGCTCCGCCCGTAGGGTTTCCAGTTCTTGTGCAGAAGGTCGAGCAGCCAACTCTTGGATTTGCGCTTGCAATTGTGCTTTTTCCTCCTCTAGCTGCTGTACACGGAGCTGCAGTTGGGCTTGCAAAAGCTGCACCTGCGGCAACTTGACGGCGTATTCTCCCAATTGGTTGGCCTGCTGTTTCAGCTCCAGGAGCTCCTGCTGCAGTTGGTAAAATCGGGCCGGATCGACGCGCCGCTGCAATTCCGCCTTGAGGGTTTCAATTTCCGTCTGACTGGTTTGCAACTGCTGCTGCAGAATGTGGTAGTGCTCCAGCGTTGGACGGCGCTCCATTTCCCACAGGAGATTCTGCAGTTCTTCGATGTGCTGTTGCTGAAGCTGAAAAGCCTCTGGGGTAGGGCGCTGGGCCAGCCGCGCTTTCTCCTCTTGACACGCTTGCAAAGCTTGATCCCGCTCTTGAATCTGGGCCTGTGCTTCCAGCAGTTGATGTTCCAGGCGATGGATGCACTCAATCTGCTGCAGCGACAGCGCTTCCGATTCGGCGAGGGATCGCTCTAGGTTGCGCACCCGCGCCCGCAAGGCTTTTAGCTCCTCTTCCCCTTCCATATCCAGGCTGCTCGACAGGTTATGGGCCTTACTGTAGCAGATGGTCTGGATGAAAATCCAGCTCGCCACTATCTGTAGTGTAAATTTTTAGCTTTTCCCAGAACCAACACTAACTCTGTTGCCCCCGCCCTCTATACTGAGAAGGTGAGTTTTCAGATGAACCCTGTGATGAAGCTGGGATCCAAACCTTGGGGATGGGTGCTGGGCCTGCTGGGTGTGGCCTTGGTCGGTTGTGGTGCCGATGCGCTGACGGCCAGTACTCCGCCGCCGCCTTTGATCACCAGCAGCGATATCCCTTCTGTGGTACATCGGAACGGCTTTTTGGAGCTGGGGGTTTCGGTATCGGTGCCGGGCCGGATCCCGGCGGAGCTGGCGTTTCAGGTGTCGTGGTCAGGGATCGAGGTGCAGACGCTATCGGCAGCCCAGGTGAATTGTGTGTCTGGAGAGGTGTTCTGTACAACCCGCTTCCGCATTCGCCCTCCCCTGAGCTTGGTGCCCGGCTCCTACCTGCTCAGCTTGCGGGTCTTCGACCGGTTGGGTCAAAGTGCTGCGGTGACCGGGACGGTGCTGCTCAGGGATCCCTGAGGTCGCCCTATCCTTGCCCAGCCTTGACGGAAGCGGTGCGGTTCCCGTTCCCATAAGCATTGCGTAGCAGTAGGTAGCAGTATGAGGTGCCGTAGGCATAGCACCTCTGCCCAAGCTTTGAATGGGTAAGGGATCCCTTCAGCGGGGGGGAAATACTTTTTGGCGAACATCGTCGGCGAAAGCTTCCACTGCTTCTCGGATCGCCTGTCTCAAATTGGTATAGGCCTTGGCAAAAGGGGGGAGCCGCTCGCTCAGCCCCAGCAGGTCGTGGGTGACCAAAATCTGACCATCGCAAGCCGGCCCGGCTCCAATGCCCAGGGTTGGGATCCCCACCTGGGCTGAGATTTGGGCAGCCAATTCCGCCGGCATGTGCTCCAAAACCAGGGCAAATGCTCCTGCTTGCTCCAGGCTGAGGGCTTCTTGCCGCAGACGCTCGGCCTCTGGAGGGTTTTTTCCCTGCTGGCGATAGCCCCCCAGTTGATGTTTGGCCTGCGGAGTGAGGCCGATATGACCCAAAACCGGGATCCCCCGCTGCACCAGAAAGGCCACCGTTTCCACCATGTCGGGGTAGCCCCCCTCCAGCTTGACCCCGTTGACTCCTGCCTCCTTCATCAACCGCCCTGCTGAGAGGAGAGCTTGTTCTTTGTGGACTTGATAAGTCAAGAAGGGCAAGTCGGCCACCAAAAAGGCCCGTTCTACCCCGCGGCGCACCGCCTGGGCGTGATGGAGCATCTGTTCCAGCGTCAGGGGCAGGGTGCTGGTATACCCCAAGTGGGTCATGGCCAAGCTGTCGCCCACCAGGATCAAGTCGATCCCAGCCTGATCCAAAATCTGAGCGGTGGCGTAGTCGGCAGCCGTGAGGGCCACCAAAGGTTGACCCGCCTGTTTGGCCTGGCGAAAGTGGTGAATGGATAGAGCAGCCATATCCCTATGATCTCATCTGGGCGTTCCCGCCAGCGGTGCGGAGCACTTTCCCATCAACCGGATCCCGCGGGAGGAGACAAGCTTGGCTTTGAGGCTGGGGCAGAGCGCGACACTCGGTTTGCCGTTAAGATAGTAAAGCCCTACAGCAGACTGGAAGGGTGACAGAGTGGTTGATTGTGACGCTCTCGAAAAGCGTTGTGACTGCAAGGTCACCGTGGGTTCGAATCCCACCCCTTCCGTTACCATGTAATCCGATAACGTACCGGCTATCGGACAGAGATGGGCTGTACTTGGAGGTGATGCTTAATGGGTCGAAGCTTTCGCCCAATCCCTTCAGGTCAGCGGTGCAGTTCCCCTGCCTTGGGCACAGCACTTTTGACACTTTTGAAGAATTGAAGGGGGCCACCCCTCAAGCGTGGACGGGTTTCTCAGCCTTTCTTTTGGGGTCTTATGTTCACCGCTCCTGCTCTCTCTGCCCAACTGCATCCGCTCATTCAGGGCTTATCTGAGGCAATCCTGAACGTTTGGGGATCTACCCTCACCCTAGCCCCCTATCCTCTGCCTGAAGATCTGGGCTACGTGGAAGGCCGCCTAGAGGGTGAGAAATTGCAAATTGAAAACCGCTGCTACCAAGGGGATCCCTTTCGCAAACTGCACCTGGAGCTGGCCCAGGCCGGGCAAAGCCTGGACATTCTCCATTGCGTTATGTTTCCGCAGCCGCAGTACCCGCTGCCGCTGTTCGGTTGCGACATTGTGGTCGGTCGCGGACAGGTGAGCGCCGCCATTGTCGATCTCTCGCCGGTGACCCCCAGCTTGCCCGATCTCTATATCCAGGAGCTGGAAGCGTTGGGATCCCATCTCGTCCCTTTCCAACACCGGCGCCGGTTGCCGGAGTGGGGCACGATTTTTTCTCCCTACTGTCTGTTCGTGCGTCCTGCCGACGAAGCAGAGGCCGAGCGCTTTTTACACTTTGCCTGCCGTTTCCTGGAAATTCACTGCCGGCTGGCGCAGCAGATCCCCCCACAGACGGATCCCGGCCAGATTTTGGCCCACTACCAGGGGCAGCAGCGCTATTGCAGCCAGCAACAGCAGAACGACCGCACCCGCCGCGTTTTGGAAAAAGCTTTTGGCCCCGCCTGGGCAGAGCGCTACATGAACACCGTCCTTTTTGACTTGCCTCCCAGTCCCGTGCAGATCTAGGCGGGATCCCCTTGCAGCCGCTGCTGGATGCTCAAGGCCAATTTTTGCCCTAAGAACTCCGGCATGGTTGGAGTTGAATCCGGCCCTAGCAAGTAAAAAATGAAGCGCGTTTGCTTGCGGCGGAGCATCAAATTGAGGTTAACAACGGTCAAATCCTCCTGCGCAAGAACCGTCATCACCCGGTAGAACACGCCCGGCTGGTTGTCCACATCCACCAAAAGTGTGGGCAAATGAAACACCGGGTCAAAATAAAAAGAAACCTGCACGTCTTTTAGTCCGGCCTTGAGATCAAACTCCAGCGCCAAGGTTTCATGAACGCGAAACACACCCGCCAGGCATTCGTGAATAGCCCGTTCTAGACTGAGCTTGGTTTGGGAAGATAGGCTGTGGCCATCGCGGGAGACGATGGTGCGGATAAACACCAGGTGAGGTGAGTAGATTTGCCCATAGAGATGGATGCCGTGCACCGAGAGATTAAAAGCGGTGAACACCCCAAACAGATCGCTGAGCAGGGAAGGTCGATTACGGTAGGCCAGACAAACCACCGTCTTGCGACATTCGTCCTGCATCTGTACCACCGCCTTGCGGGTTTGGTAGAGGGCGTAGGCCAAGCGCAGATTTTGGGCCTGCACCTCGCTGCTGACAAACTGGCTGTAAAAAGGCGGAAAGCTCTGGTTAAAACGCCGCATCAGAGCGGATCGCGTCAGCGGGACGGAGTCCTTGCGGGTGCTGACTTTGAGCGGCTGGGGATCCTCATGGGCAGCCCTTTCCCCTCTGGTAATCCCCCAAGGAGCTACCTTCGGCTGCTGCCCTGACTGCTCAATTGACATCGACCTCGCCACCTGCATTGCTCTTTCTTCATCCTTACATCGTTGCTCAGTACGCCCTAGCCAAACCCCATCTATCCGCAAAATCACTGAGGCTCGGAACGAATGTCAACGCTGCATCCAATTCTTGTTCAATGCTTTTGGACTTAATCTATCTCACAGGGCTGAGCTGGTCATCCAAAGAGCCGCTGAGGGTCATCCCCCAATTGGGGGGGCTCCCCCCCTTTTTTCGCTGCTGAACCGACGGCGTAAGCCTTCAAATCCTAGGATAGCCGGGATAGCTGGAGTAGGCTCTTAAAGCCTAAACTATGGATTGAGTAGAGTGCTGCAATTTTTGATATAAAGTACCGCATTGTGTGTAGCTGGCTTAGCGACTTGGAGCGCCATCTTGTTAGCCATCACTTTGGTTTTCCTTTAGGTTTGTGAAGGGATCCCTGTGAGCAGAACTGTTGCCAATCCCACTCCGTTTTCGCCCGCACAAGCGCTGGACCCCGCTGGTGCTTGGTGGGATCTCAGTCTCATCGCCTCCCCTGCCCAAGAAGACCTGATCTTTTGGCGGCTGGAGAATTTTGGCTGTCGGGGCATGACCAGCCAAGCCCACGGCGAAGATCAGGTCTGCATTCACGCCTATCTGCCTTGGCCTCACGTCAGCCTCTTGGATTTGGCAGCCCTCTCCCTGCGCCTGCAGCAAGATGCCCTCATTGCCGGTCAGCGGGTTCCGAAGCTGCGCTGGGAACGCATAGAGGCGGAAGATTGGAGCAGCAGTTGGAAGCAGCACTGGCAGCCCCAACCCATCGGGGATAAGTTGCTCATTTGTCCGGCCTGGCTGGATCCGCCCCCTCACCCCGGTCGGCACCTGTTGCGGCTGGATCCCGGTATGGCCTTCGGCACGGGCACTCACCCCACCACGCAGCTCTGTCTGGAGTCGCTGGAAATGCGTCTGGAGAGCTGGGGAGGGGATCCCCCGGCGGCGACGCTGGCGGATGTGGGCTGTGGATCCGGCATTTTGTCGTTGGCGGCGGCCCTGCTGGGGGTGAAGCGGGTATTTGCGGTGGACATCGACCCCCTGGCGGTGCAGGCCACGATGCACAACCGCGATCTCAACGGCCTGACGGATCGCATTGTGGTCGCTCAGGGCAGCCTGGAGCATATTCCCGAAATGGTGGATGGGCTGGTGTGCAACATCCTGGCAGATGTGATCCTGGATATGATCCCGGAGTTTCGGCTGGTGGTGAAGGAGGGGGGATGGCTGATCCTCAGCGGCATCCTCATCGAGCAGGCCAAGTTGGTGGCGGAGATGCTGGAGGCCAACGAATGGGTGGTGGCAGCCCTCTGGCGACGGGGGGAATGGTGTTGTCTGAACGCACGCATGACCTGAGCGCTTTGCCCCGATTGGCGATTGACCCAGCGCAGCGGGATCCCAGCGGTGTTCTCCATTTAACTGGTCTGCAACAGCACTACTTGCAGCGGGTGCGCCGCCTCAGGCCAGGGGATCTCTTTTTGGTTTTGGACGGCTCAGGCAAGCTGTGGGCGGCCCATTGGCAGGCTCAGGGATCCCAAATTGTGGGCGAGGTGGAGGTGCTGCCGCGGGAATTGCCCGTTTTTTTGCATCTGGGCTTGGCGGTGGTCAAAGGGCAGGGGTTTGACGAGGTGCTCCGCCAGGTTACCGAGCTGGGGGCGGCGCGCATTACTCCCCTGCTGACGGAGCGCACCGTGTTGGAACCGGGATCTGGGCGGCAGGAACGCTGGCAAAAAATTGTGCGGGAGGCCGCAGAACAATGTGAGCGGTTGCGCTGGCCTCAGGTCGATCCCCCCACCCCTTGGACAAGTTGGCTGGCGGAGCTACAAGCCGTTCGCGCTACTCGGACGGAGTCCTTTTGGTGGGGTATAGCCGTGGCTCGGCACAAAGCGCCCCCGCTGGTGCAAGCCCTGCCAAAGCTCAGGGATCCCGTCTTGGCCATAGCCATCGGCCCAGAGGGGGGCTGGACGGTTGCCGAACGTCGGCAGGCTGAGGAATATGGGGGAGTGTCCGTCTCCCTTGGCCCTACCATCTTGCGAGCTACCACCGCCGCTGTTGTTGCCACCAGCCAAATTGCTGCCACCTACTCCTTTCGCGCCACTCGGACGGAGTCCTTTTTGGACTGGAGCTTGGATTCAGAGCCCTTGGGCTTCGTTAGCGACGGGGAGTGTTGTCGCCGATAATCAATAACTAGGCCGTTTGCGTCAGCGGGACGGAGTCCTTTGACGAGAACAGCCATTGGCATAGCAGGCGGCCAGGCCCACCCCAGGGAGGGAGAACGAGAATGGAGATGATCCAGGCGGTGCGGGGCACCCGAGATATTCTGCCGCAGGAGGTGCGGCTCTGGCAGCAGGTGGAAGCCAGCGCCCGAGAGATCCTGGGACGGGCCAACTACCAAGAAATTCGCACCCCCATCCTGGAGTTGACGGAGCTCTTTGCCCGCAGCATTGGCAGTGCCACCGACGTGGTGGGCAAGGAGATGTACTCCTTCAGCACCCGTGGCGAGCAAGAGGTGAGCCTGCGCCCAGAGAACACAGCAGGTGTGGTGCGGGCCTACATCCAGCACGGGCTGCAAACGGCTGGAGATGTGCAACGCCTCTGGTATTGTGGGCCGATGTTTCGCTATGAGCGTCCCCAGGCGGGGCGGCAACGCCAGTTCCACCAGTTGGGGGTAGAGCTGCTGGGCAGCCGGGATCCCCGCGCCGATGCGGAAGTCATCGCCTTGGCCTGGGAGCTGTTGCAAGCGGTGGGGGCGGAGAACCTGAGCTTGCGGCTCAATTCCCTGGGGGATCTGCAGGATCGGCGGGCCTATCGCCAGGCCCTGGTGGACTACCTCACTCCCTTGCGGGAAAAGCTGGATCCCGACTCCCAAGAGCGCCTCACCCGCAACCCGCTGCGCATTCTGGATAGCAAGGATCCCCGCACCCGCGAGATTGCCGAGGGGGCCCCCAAGCTGCCAGATTACCTCAGCCCAGAATCGCGGGCTTTCTTCGAGCAGGTGCAAGCTCACCTGCAGATGTTGGATATTCCCTACCAGTTGGATCCCTACTTGGTGCGGGGCCTGGACTACTACACCGACACCGCCTTTGAGATCGTCTCACCTGACTTGGGATCCCAGAGTACCGTCTGTGGGGGCGGTCGCTACGACGGCTTGGTGGAAGAGCTGGGCGGGCCTTCAACCCCAGCGGTGGGCTGGGCCATCGGCATGGAGCGGCTGGTGCTGCTGTTGCAAAAGAAGCAAGGGGAGATCCCGCCAACATCGGTCGAGGTTTACGTGATCTCCCGTGGGGCGAAGGCTGAGGCCCAATCCCTCCGGATCGCTCAAGCGCTGCGCCGAGCCGGTTTCTGCACCGAGCTGGATCTGAGCGGAAGCGCCTTTGGCAAGCAGTTCAAACGGGCCAGCCGCAGCGGCGCAACTTGGGCTGTTACGCTGGGGGATGCAGAAGCTGTGGCCGGAGAGGTACAGCTTAAGCACCTGCCTACAGGGCAACAGCAAACCCTTTTGCAAGCCGATCTGGTTAAGTATCTGGCATCCCATTCGGGTCAGCAGTGCGGAGCACCTAAGGTGATGGAGCCATGTTGAATTTTTGGGTTCGGCGCGACGGCCAAGAAGACTGGCAGCCGGTACCAGCCGAGGGCGCAGTTCTGGAAGAAGATACCTACACCATTGTTGCCCGTTCGCCTCAGCCCCACTTCACCATCACGGTGGAAGTCCGGCAGCGTCCTCTGTCGTCGCAGAATCAGGGCCCTGACACCGCCCCGACTCCCCCACAAGTCCAAACCCGTTCTGTGCGCACCAACGATGAAGGGATCGGCATTATTTTGCCCGCCAGCCACCTCACCCCTGGGTTTTGGGAATTGCACTGTCGAGATGCCGACTTGATCGCAGAACTGTTCGGCGAAACCGAGTTAAACAATTGTCTCCGTTTTCAGGTTGTGCCTGCCCCTCTGGAGCCGGAACGAGGGATCCCCGCCCCGGTGGCTGAAGAGGCCGGGTTTGAGCCCCCCCAGAAAAAAGAGGTCGCCATCCCGCCAGAGCTGTTTTCCCTAATGCACAGTGAATTGGAGGGATCCCCGGATGAGGTGCTGGTGTTGACGGGGCGGATCGGCTGCAGCGGCGAGCTGCGGGTACAGGTTTGGCCAGAAGGGGAGGAGAGGCCGCTTTTCCAGGGACAACGGCAAATTCAACTCCCGGCGGGGGCGCGGACGGCGGTGTTCAGCATCCCCATCACCCTGCCCAGCCAAGTGTGGGCCCGTCCTTTGCGGGGAGAACTGGCCCTCACTCCCTCTTCCTGGCGGGATGCAGACCGGCCTTCCCAGCCCTTGACGATTCCGTTTTCCGTCCGCTGTCGAGACCTTCGCGTCAGCGTTGCGGAGCAACAAGGCGGAGAGCTGCCTCCCGCCTCCCCTCCGCGTCAGTATTGGGGAGCAACAAACATCCCACTGGCCCGGTTGCGGGAAGACCCCCCCTTAACCTTGCTGTCTCCCGAACGCACCCTGCAAAAGCTGTTGCGCATCTGGCAACACAGCGCCCCCATTTCCGTCAGCGTTGCCGAGCAACAGCGAGAGGAGGACTCAGCTTCGCCCGTTCAGCCCGCCGAGACCCAAGCCCTCCGCTCCTTCCCGGAAAAGGATCCCCTGCCATCTGCGCCCAACCCCTCCGCTCAGCCCCTACCCGAAGCAGAGACGGCAGAGTTGCCATCGCCCATCTCCTCCCCTTCCCCACCACCCCAAGCTGAGGCCATCTTGCCAACGCAAGCGGCAGCCGGGATCCCGAGTAGCCCTGTAGCTCCCTCTGAAAACTCGCTGCTGCCCCCCGCTCCGCCTGGGGTTTGTCCAACTCCCCAACTGGTGGTGCCCGAGCAACTCCGAGCCGGAGACAATTTCGATGTGGTGTTGCGCTTGCCCCCCACGACCAACCCTGCTGCAGGCCATCAAGCCCCTTTTTGGATCAAGTTTTGGGTCAAGCATGGCCGCACCCGCTCGTTGGTGGATGGCCCCCGCTGGTTGCTGGACTTCTCCCGTGACGAGCAGGGGCAGTGGCAAGCCCTCACCCGCATGACCATCCCTCCCGGAGTCCCTGAGCTGATCTTTGAAGCTTGGGCCGTCAGCCCGGATCGTCAGCAGCAGAGTGACCGAGTTACAGAGCGCCGCTCCATACTGCCTTGAAGCCTGGCTCAGTCGCTGTCTTGGACGGAACGCACCATCAGCACTGGGCAGCCGATGTGCACCCGCACATAGTCAGAGATGGAACGCCCCAACAGCCGATCCAAATCGGGAATGCTGCGGGCAATGGTAGGTCGGCGGTCAGGGGATCCCATCACCAGCAGATCGGCCTTGCTTTCTTCAGCCAGGCGGACAATCTCCGTAGCCGGATCCCCGACAGCCGTCAACACCTGGTGGCCGATTTGCCGGTTTTTGAGGGTATCGATTGCCCGATCTAGAGCCTCATCTCTGCCTGGGTTGTCGGCATCCAACTGCACAGAGGCCAGGAAGATCTGGGCCCCTTGAATGCCGGAGATCAAGTCAAGGGCCGTGGCAAAGGCGGCCTGGGCAGCGGGGGAGTTGTTGAGGGCCACCATGACATGGCTGGGGTATTTGACGTAGGCGTCGTCTTTGACCAGCAGCATTGGGCAGGAGGCGAGCTGGAACACATATTGGCTCACCGAGTTCTGCAAAATGGCCATGATGCGGTTGCGCCCCCGGGATCCCATGACAATCAGCGGATTGGGCAGGGACTCGGCCACCTGCAGCACCACCACCTTGGGATCCCCTTCCACCAGTTGCGTGCTGATCTTTAGCCCTGGGCGGGGGGGGAAAGTCTGCAGGGTTTGGGCCAGCAGTTCCTGCCCCTTTTGCCAGGCAGCCCGCATCTCCTCGGCAGAGGTCTGGGAAGGCACCGCATGCAGCAATGTCACGTGGCACTGGGCAAAGGCCGGCAGAGACAGAAGGGTATGCACCATTTGCTCAGTGGGGCCGCTGCCATCGATGGCGGCAATGAGGTTCTCAAATCGAGACATGGGATCCGTTCTCCGGGCCGTAGTTTGCCAAGACTCATCCTAGATCTGCCCCTGCGGATCCCTGTTACCGTAGGGGATATCCTGCAACATTTTGTTTGGTTTCAGTAACTTAGCCACACATAGCCGGTAAAGCCGCCGCCGGCATTGGTGTTGCGGCCGGTCAAGAATTGAAACCCTCCCAAGCCCAGCGTTAACCCTCCCTCCAACCGCCAGTTGAGCTGGCCCGAAAGCTTGAGGTTGTCGTAGTCGGGATCCTGAACGGCCAAATCCCCGAACAACAAAGGCGCGCCGTTGCCCAACGTAAAATCCCCATCCAGGGCCAGGATGGCCTGCAGCTCAGGAGTCAGGTCTGCCCCGAAGGTCAGGTTGGCCTTGACCCGATCCCCGGGATAGCCCAAGTAATCTCGGAACGTGAGGCAGGAGTCGAAAAAGGCGGGCAGGGATCCCAACTGGGTATTGGCTGCCGCCCCAACTTTGAGATCATAGCCGAAGACGCCGTACCCCAAGGGCAGGGGAATGTCTTGGGTGGCATATCCGGGCGGGATCAAGGCCGTTAGCTGAGCCGAGAAGAAGGGATCCCCGTTTCCCCAAGTATGACGTAGGCCCAGCTCCAGATCCCGTAGGCCCTGGTTGCGCTGGGTAACGGTGTCAGCCCCGCTGGCAAAGCGATTTTCGATGAAAACGTAGCTGGTGTTGAGGTTGAGAGTGAGCTGATCGCTAAGGCCAGTCTCGGCGAAAAGGTTGAGGCGGGTTTCTCCGTACTCCGAAAGGGCCGGCTGCAGGCGTCCCCCCTGATCAAAGCGGGTGCGAGGCCGATAGACCTCCGGCTGCAGCGAAAAAAAAGTCTTGCCGGCACCGCGGGGAAAACCGCATCCTGCCCAGGCCGGCAGCTCCGGCGGCATTGCACTAACCACTAGACTCGCCAGCAGGCTTGCCCTTAGAAATCTCAGCTTCTCCATGGCAGGGATCCCGGCAGCTTCAGGGGGATTGTATCCCTAGGATCAAGATTTGGGTCAAGATCCGGGACAAAACCAGCTCTAGAACGACTGCTAACTGGCGGTGGCAGCCGGCAAGCCCACCCGGGCCCGGAATTGCCGCGCTGCCGTCAGCGCCCCATAGGGATCCCCTTTGTAGAGGCCGTAGTGCATGAGGGAAAAGCGCCGCAGCCCCAGTTGAGACACTTCCTGCAGCCACTCCGGCTGGCTCATGAGCTGAAAGTCTGTATGGACAGTGTCGGCCCGTCCGCCACTGGGGTGCTTGTCTTTGATGGAGGGCTCGTAGTGGGCCAACATCAGGTTGGAGTGGATAGGGGAAAACAGGCGGCAACAGAGGCGGATTTGCTCTGGGTTACCGGGATCCGGGCCGTTCAGCTCTGGGTTAAACTCCCCTGGCCGCCGCTGGCGCATCGACTGGAAGGCGATCCCGTCCATCCGGCTCAGGGTCTCGGCAAAGGGCTCCACCATGCTGCGGCCTGCCCCCCGGGAAGGGTCGTCAAAGGTGGCAATCCAGCCCCCCCAGCACAGGGCTACTTCGGCTGCCGGCAGCCGCTCCTTGATGGCTTGGCGGGCTGTGAGGACATTGCGCATTAGGGCTTGGTAGTAGAAAGCAGTGTCGGCGTTGTAGGTATCTGCTGGGATCCGCCAATAGGAAAACTCCGTGGCCAGGCTCCAATAGGTAGGGCGGCCTTGGGGGTTGGCTTGAGCGATATAGCCGGCCAATTCGGCTACATCCTGGACAAACTGCTTGGAGATGTGGTAATCGCCGCAGGGGCGGTGGGTGTCGTCTTCCCAGGTGATGATGTGGAGGGTATAGCCCCGCTCAAACCACTGCCGCAAAAGCCCGGCCTGGTGCCAGTTGCGCCAAAAGGAGAGATCTCCCTGGCGGTGATCAAAGCTGTTGAGCCAGCCGCTCAGGAAATGGGGATCCCATCCCTGCGCCACCGCTGCCACCTGCGGATCCGACTCGATCTCCCAGAGAAACCGGCCCGGATCCTCCCCTATGCCCACCTGCCAGCGGGCCAGCAGCTCTCGCAAAGCCATGTTCCCCGTCTCAGGGCTGTCAGAACTCCGCCTCTCTTGCGGCCAAAACCCCCCCTGGCCACAGCCGGCCATTCCCCAGGCAGCCAGAAGGGATCCCCCCATCTGTAGAACCCGCCGCCGGCCCAAGATCCGATGGAATTGCTGCCGCATGTTCATGACACCAACTGCTCTCAACGCTCTCCGTTTTCTCCCGGCGTGCCCACAGCCGCACTTGTGGGGAGCTGTAAACCTCCACGAAGTTGGGCAGCCCTTCAAAAGCCAGTTGCGGCCAGAATTGCAGGAGACGATCCGACCTCTGCAATGGATCCGCCGACCCTGCCACCAAGAGATAGTCCACCTCCTCCTGGGGGATTTGCAGCGCTTTGGAAAACTCGTACTGGTGAGGGGTGAGGAAAGGACGCGGATCCCTTGCCCAAAAGATAGCCTCAAAGTGGATGTCGTCGTCCACCAGCACTTTTTGCCCGGGCAACAGGTGGCGATAGAGATACTGCCCAACCTGGCGCTTTTCCTGCCGCAGCCTCCGCCAGTCTTCTAGGGCTTGCCCAGCAGAGGTTACTTCATACAGGTTTTGGGCAGCTTCCAACTCGCCACTAAGGGGCACTACCCCTGCCACCAGCCGCTCCCAGAGATCCCGCTCCTCGGCCACCAGGGGAGGTAAGAACCCCGGTTCCTGGGTGAGCACATAGCCGCTGGTCAGGCAGTTCAACCCCAGCAGAGCGGTGATGACCAAGCGTTTGGCCCAACCTGGCCCGAGTCCCTTGTGGAGGTAAGCGCCCATCAGCAAAGGCAGCGGCAGCCAGAAGAGGCCAAACCGGCTCAGCTCCGGCAAAAACAGCCCCTGCCCCAGGGAGGCCAGCAAGATCACCAGGGGTATTCCCCAGGTCAAGGCCCAAACCCAGCGGCCAGCCCCAAAGCCCAGGAGGGTTCCAACACCCAGGATGAAATAAGCGGGCGCCAACATCCCCAACCACTGCAGGGCCTGCACCAGACCTTGCCATCCCCCGGCCTGCTGTAAAGCTTCCCGGAATTGGGGTAGCCGCAGACCGCTGTCCACCTGGTAGGTAAAAGCCCAGGGATCCCCCACCGACAGCCAGTTCACATACAGCCAGCTCAACATCAGGGTCAGGCTGATAAACCCCGCCACCAGCACCGCCGTCAGCCGGAAACCCCAGGACTGTTTGCGAAAAGCCAACAGCAGCATCCCTGCCACCCAGGGCAGCAGCCACCCACTTTCCCAACGCAGCACCATCAGGGGCCCCAGCGCCAGCCCAATGAGCAGTAGCCGCAGCGCAATGGGCAGCTCGCCAGAATCCGCCCCAGTCTCTGCCCTGGCCTGCTCCTCTTTACTCAAGGGAAACAGCAGGGCCATGTTCACCCCCACCAACCCTGCTGTGGCTGTCCAAACAGGGCTGCGCAGCAGCATCAAGATCAAAGTCGGCTGCACCACCATCAACAAACCCCACAGCCAGCACCATCCCACCTCCACCGGCAAACGGCGTAACTGCCGCCACACCCAGCCCAGCACCAGAGAGCCGAAGACAGTCTGCAACAACAGCGGGGATTGTCCCAGAATGGCCGTAGCCAGCACCAGCAAGGGAGGAAAGGTGGTGCCCACAATGGGCAGGCGCGGATCCGGCCCCAAGGCGGCCACGGATCCCTTGTAGCCGAGAAACTGCATCTCCAAGCTCACCCAGCTCCAGCCTTCCTTCAAACCCCACAGAAGGCCAGCCAGCAGCAGAAACGGGATCCCGGTAGACGCGAAGAGCCGCAAGAAAGCCCTGAGCTTGGTGAGAAACATGGGTTGCTTTAACGACTTCAAGAAGTTAGAAGGCAACTCATTCAACAGCGAATCAAGCCTTAAGAGTTGTCTGATGAGAACAAGTTTCAGAAAAAGTATGGGGATGGGCTGACGTGTCTGGGAACTGGACACAGGGCTAGATTAGCATTCCCTGGCCTGAGAGACTTTATCTACGAGTTTTGGCGTAGGCCAATTCAGCCATATTGTCGATGAGGAGGTCTCGGATTCTGAGAGAGGATGGGGACGACTTTGCAAGGACATGATCTTATGTTGCAGGCTGTGCGGGGCGTGAATGATGCAGCAGTTCCAGCGCTTGAGCTGGTGCCCTCTCAAGCAGAGACCCGTCCCTGGGGATCCTTCTGGGTTTTGGATGAAGGCCCGATGTACAAGATCAAGCGCATCGAGGTGAAGCCTGGCCATCGGCTCAGCCTGCAGATGCACTACCACCGCAGCGAGCACTGGATCGTGGTCAGGGGCACAGCGAAGGTTACCCGTGGAGAAGAGGTGATGCTGCTGAGCTCCAACGAGTCCACCTACATTCCCCCCTGCACCAAGCACCGCCTGGAAAACCCCGGCACCCTTCCCTTGGTGTTGATCGAGGTGCAAAACGGGGAATACCTCGGGGAAGACGACATCGTGCGCTTTGAGGACGACTACGCCCGCCAGTAAAGGGATCCCCTGGGCATCCGAATCCACGATTTGTGCGTACAGACCCCGAAAGCTTACAGATTTCTGCATGTTGGGCAAACTTGGGTCAGGTAGGCCAAGGGGCTTGCCTGCACTAGACAAGTGAGGGATAAGCAAGAGGGGGTCAAGGTGACGCAGAAGGCAAGGCAGTGGGCTTTGTGGGTTGCCAGTTTGCTTTGGTGTTGCGGGCCGACGGCTGTCCACGCAGCGGAAGTCATTTCTCTGCAAAGGCTGGGCTACGACCGCTCGGTGCTGCTGCAAGGAGCTAACCCGCGCCTGGATGTTACTGTCCCTGCCCCCCTCAACGGCCTTGACCCCGAGGCCAGCTTTGTGCAGTTGCGCCTGGATCCCTCGCCGGTGTTGAAACCTACGTCCACGGTGCGGGTGCTGATCAATGACGAGCTGGCGGGTATCTTCCTGGTGCAAGATCTGCGGCAGGAGCCGGTGGTGCGGGTGCCCATCCCCAGCTTGGCCGCTGGCGAGCGCTTTATCACCTTGTCGGTGCAGCCTTTCCTGAGCATCAGCGACGATATTTGCGCCGACTTGAATACCGGCAATTTGCTGCTGACGGTGGGGCGGGACAGTTTCTTTGAGCTGGCGCCCCTCGTTCCTGATGCCACGGTGGCCGGTTTTCTGGGCCGGCTGTATCCTCAGGTTACTTTGGTAGTGCCGGCTGACCTCACTCCTGAAGCGGCGGAAGCAGCCCTTTGGCTCTACAGCTTGCTTTCTCATCTGTTTCCGCAAACGCCTATCCTGTGGAGCAATCGTCCGGCGCAAGGGCCACAGGTGATCTTGGAGCCGGCGGACTTCACCCCCCACTTGCAGCATCAGGTTACTCCAGAGGGATCCCGACTGCGGGTGGCGGCTCGCCCAGAGGCCATTCGAGCTTTGTATGAAGAGTGGAAGCGAGCAGGGCTGGTGAGCCGAGGGATCCAGGTGGCTGCAGTGCCGGAGCTGGAAACCTCGGCCAGGGCCAACCGCCTTAGCTTGCGGGAGTTGGGTATTGTGGATCCGCTGCTGCGGGGGTTTGGCAGCCAGTCTTTGGTCTTCAACTTCAGCCTGTCCCAATTAGGGGGACGACCGCGGGATCTGGCGGCGCAACTGGATGTGATCATGAACCCGGTCGATGGCCGGGTGGGGGATCGTCTCACCGGCTACGTGTTCTTAAATGGCGTTCTGTTGCGCACCTACAACCTAACCGGGCGCACCCAGCTCAACGAAACTGTGACCCTGCCCACCCGCCTGCTGCGCCGCTTTAATCAACTGGAGCTCCGCTTTGACTATGGCGCCAGCCCCGGTAATTGCCAGGGATCCCTGACCCCGCTGACTTTGCAAGTGCGTTCCGATAGCTCTGGCCTTCTCTGGAGCGGCTACCAAGCCCCTAGCGGCGAGCTGCAGGAGATCCCGGCGGTGCTGCAGGGATCCGGACGGGTTGGGCTGGGGGATCCCCAACTGCTGCCGGCTGCCGCCTACCTGGTCGGTGCCCTCAGCCGGCTGGCTGCCCGACCCCTGCTGCCCACCCTTGAGGTTTTGCCCAAAGAGGAAGCCAACCTGGAGACGGGGAACTTTGCCTGGCAGGTGATCGTGGCTGGGCCAGATCAGGTGGAGCTTAATAGCCCCATCCGGCTGGGATCCCAGTTTGAAATCATCAATCCCCTCAACCAGCAGGTGGCCTTGGCCGCTCAGCCTCAAGAAAACCTCGGCCTTTTGCAGTACTTTCTCCTGAAAGGTAAGCCGAACCTTTGGCTTTCCTGGTGGGGATCTGACCCGGCTTTGGCAGAGCGCCTCAGCCGCGGCCTTGCCGATCCGCGCACCCGCCTGGCCAACCAGCTACAGGGAAACGTGCTCACCGCCTATGCCGCTGCCCCCGATCTCACCCAAGTACAGAGCTGGGATCTCACGCCGGCAGGCTATCGAGTGCGCTACCCCGGTCGCTTCAGTTGGCAGCTTTTGTTGTGGCAATACCGCTATTGGTTAGTGCTGCTGCTGGCCCTTTTGCTGGCAGTAGGAGCCTGGAATACCTACCAACGCTTGGCCCGCCGCCCTGAGTCGCCAACCCCCTCTTAAGCCAAGCGAGAACCTAAGATTCGCCTAGAATTAACCTGATTTTGAGCTTATGTTAACGCTGATCGAATACTGGTTGGTGCGCACAGGCTGTCTAACCCAGGAGCAGTTGGCAAAGGCTTATCGCTATCAAAAACAAGCTGCTTGTTCCCTGCCGCGGGCCCTCTGGAGCTTGAGGGCAATGCACCCCCGTCAGTTTGCTCGCCTCTGCTGTCAGATCTTGGAGCGGCCCAAGCTGAGGAGCTGGTTGCTCGGGCATCCCCTCGACCTAGAGCTGCCTTGGCTGATCGAGCCTATCGATCTGGTGCCGGTGCGCTTTCTGCCCTGTGGCTGGCTCGACCCGCAAACCGTAGTGGTTGCTACCGAGGAGCCGGGCCATCCCATTGTCTGGCAAAATGTCAAGCGCCTCTGCCCCGAAGCCGATCGGATTTGGGAGATCCCGGCCACCGAAAAACAGATTCTGACCGCCCTCATTGAACGCAAGCTGGCCGCCGATCTGCTGGGCAGCCGTCTTACCTTAGAGCAGTGGCAGCAGGCTTTGGAGATCCGCCGCCGCACCGGCTCCAGCCTGGGGCAGGTGCTGACCCGGCTGAGCTACCTCTCCACCCCCGAGTATCTCAGCATCCTAGCCCATTTGCTGGGCTACCCAACGGTCTCGCAACTGATGGGAACGGGGCTGCTTCATCGGGAGGAGGATCTGAGCCAACAGTTTGATCCTGAGCTGATGATGCGCCACCTGTTCTACCCCCTAGCCTGGGCAGATGAAAATGCTCTGATGGTGATGGTGAATGACCCCCTGGACTGGAAGGTGGATGAGATCCTCTACGCTTGGCGGCCAGGCTTGCGTATTGAAAAAGTTCTGGGCACCGAGCAGGATATCACGCAGCTTCTCAGCCAGGATCAAGGACCTAAGCTGAGCCAAGAAGCTGTGTACAAGCTCATGGCCCGCCTGCCGGAGGAATCGGCCTCGCGGGTATTTACTCCTTCTCAGATTGCAGTGGGCTACGGCCTGCTGCTGCTATTTCTATTGGGGTTGGCCACTGCTCCCTGGACGACTCTGACCATTTTGGTGCTGCTGATCAATCTTTTTTACGTCGCTTCGATCCTGTTCAAACTGCTGCTCAGCCTAGTGGGATCCGCCGATCGCTTCCACCAGATTACCGATGAGGAAGTAGCCGCTTTGGATGATCGCGACTTGCCTATCTATACCATCCTGGTGCCGGTCTACAAAGAGCCGGAAGTGATGCCGATTCTCATCAACTCCCTCTCCAAGCTGGATTACCCCCACGAGCGGTTGGATGTGCTTATTCTGTTGGAGGAAAACGACCGAGACACCATTGAGGCGGCCCGGGCTGCCAAGCCCCCCCGCTACGTGCGCCTGCTGCTGGTACCGGATAGCAAGCCCAAGACCAAACCCAAAGCCTGCAACTACGGCCTGGCTTTTGCCCGTGGCGAATACCTCACCATCTACGACGCTGAAGACATTCCGGATCCAGACCAACTCAAAAAAGCAGTCATTGCCTTCCGAAAAGGGGATCCCAGCTTGGTCTGCGTCCAGGCCGCCCTCAACTATTTCAACCGCAACGAGAACTTCCTCGCCCGCATGTTCACCTTGGAGTATTCCTATTGGTTCGACTATCTGCTGCCGGGTTTGGAAACTCTCAGAATGCCGATCCCCTTGGGTGGCACCAGCAACCACTTTCGCACTGACCGCCTGCGGGAGCTGCAGGGATGGGATCCCTTTAACGTCACCGAAGACGCAGATCTAGGCATCCGCGCCAGCCAGCACGGCTATACGGTGGGGGTGATCAACTCCACCACTTATGAAGAGGCCAACTGCGCTGTTAAAAACTGGATCCGGCAGCGCTCTCGCTGGATTAAGGGCTACATGCAGACTTGGCTAGTCCACAACCGCCACCCCCTGCGCTCGTTGCGCAAACTGGGCCTCAAAAACTGGCTGGCCTACCAATTTTTCATCGGGGGCAGCTTCTTCACCTTCCTCACCAGCCCCATTATGTGGCTGCTCTTTTTCTACTGGCTGCTCACCCGTGCTCATTGGCTGCAAAACATTTTCCCCAGTTGGCTGGTTTATCTGGGCTTGTTTAACCTCCTGGTGGGCAATGCCATTGGGATTTACCTCAACTTGGTGGCCGTTTTCCGGCGAGGGTACTACGATCTGGCCTTCTATGCCCTGCTCAACCCCATCTACTGGCAACTGCACTCTATGGCAGCTTACATGGCTCTGTGGCAGCTTTTCACCAAGCCCTTCTACTGGGAAAAGACCATCCACGGGCTGAGCAAGTTTACCCATGCCAAAGTCCAGGAAGCTGCTCACAAAGCAGCCTAGGCTACTGAATCGGTTTCCCAAGCAGTGGCGACGAAGTGAGGACAGCCAGCACCCTTCTAGAAGCTGTAGTCCGAGTCTACGATCACAGCACAACCACTGGGGTGGAGACAGCTAGCCATGATCACCTTGACAGAAAAGTTGCCCTCGTAGGGCGCCTGCACGATGGGGAAATCGTCCAACAGTTCGTCTGCAGCCACCACCTGACCGCTGGCATCGTAAAGCACCAGATCCACATCGAAGCAATCCTGGTCGCACTGCGCCCAGATGTTTTCACCTCGGTAGAAATAGCCTGTAACTACGGTCGATTGTCCATTAAAAAGCCACAAACTACGGCTCTGAGCCCAAGCGGCAGCGCCCCCAACAACCGTGGCTGCCCCTATTAAGCTTGCCATCAACCAGCCCCGCACCGAAGCCATAAGACTGCCCTCCCTACTGAAAAACGGAGAAAGAATAGATTTTCTACAGGGATCCACCTCAACGCCCACACTCTAGCACCCAGATCCGTTTCTCCCGAATGATTCAGATCACGTTAAGGATCTTAAGAATCTCATGCTGAAAATCGCGAAAAAGAGTTACAAAAAAAGGGATCCCGAGTAGAGCAGGGATCCCTCAATTCTGACCAGAAATCCGGCGAAGCTCCCGCATCGGTCTGGCCGACTTCTCATTGCGGCAAATTCAGTTCCCCCCTTCGCCCTAAGGGATCCGTCAAAACACTGCCGGTAGGGCCTTTGATTTGAATGGTGCAGCGGCTGCCGGAGACTTCAATAACGTTGTAGTTGGGCACCGCCAGCTCCAAAAAGCGCAAGTTGCCCGTCGTTACCCCTGGGATCCCGCTCACCTGGGGATTGGCCGGGTTCACCGGTGCCAAAAAGCCGTTCACAATCCGGTAATACAGGCGGCTGGCATTGGGGATCCCCAGTTGATTGCCCAGCTCGTCAATGCTCAGGGCCGTAACGCTCCGCCCGGTGGGGCCGGTCCACACCTCCCAGATAGGGTTGCTGCTGCCGGGGTTGACCTGGCCGATGAAGCCGGCGTGGTTGTTGCCCGTCAGGAACACCACGTTGCGGATGTTGTTGCTCTCAATAAAGTCAATGACTTCCTGCCGCTCCAGCCAGTAGCCTTCCCAAACATCGTTGGAGCGGAAGTAGGTCACCGTGATGGGAAACTCGCTGACGATGAACTTGTAGGTGGCGGTGGAGTTGCGCAGGCCGTTGAACAGCCACTGCTTCTGCGGATTGCCCAAGAGGGTACGGGGCGTGCGGCGCAGCAGGTTAAACAGGGCTTGCTCGGAGCCGGGTGGGCCGAAGAAAAGGGTTTCCTGTTCGGGCGTGAGGCGAATGCCGGCCAGCTCCAAAAAACGCTGACGGGTCAGGCCGGGGGGCAAAATGGGCAAAATGGGGGTGACCGCCGCCAAATCCCGGTACTGGCGCAGATCCAGGATAAAGACTTCGGCATTGGCCCCGTAGCGGAAGCTGCGAAACAGCCGATCCCGGCTATCCACACCGGCCACATCTGTCAGGTTGGGGGTAATGGGGTTGTATTCAAAAAAGGCTTGGTAGCCGAGCACCTTGAGATCTTCCACATCGCGGGTTTGCCCGGTGGTGTCGTTGAGCTGAGTGGCCCGGCCACCGCGGGCCTTCTGGCCACTGTAGTTGTCAATCACCTCGTGATCGTCCCAGTTGACAACAAAGGAAGTCCGGCCAAACAGTTGCGCGAACTCCCGCCCGGCATAGTTGGGATCCCGCTGATCCCGATAGAGGCTGCGGTAGAACTCCAGATTGCCGATGGGATCTAACCCCAGCCAGAAGCGATCGGCGTAGACGGTATCGCCGTTAAAGGAAATGAAATCGATGTCGCCGCGGCTAACTTCTGCCAACATGGCTGCCCCAATAGGAAAGGGAGGCTCGTTGGCGCAGCTAATGTGCAGAAAACGAACAGGCCGCCCATCCCCAGGAGCCGGCAGGGTGCGGAACTGTCCCACGGGACTGGTAAACCCCTCGCTGACAAACCGGTAGAAGTAGCGCTGCGCTGGCCTCAAGCCGGTGACGACGGCACGAGCAATGTAGTCGCCTGGCTCAGTGCGGTAGTTGCGGCCCGCCACACGGCGAGCAGTAAGCGAAACTTGTTGCGAAATGGGGTTGAACTCGGAATTCTCAGCCACCTGCAACGTCACCGCAACCGTGTCTGTTGCACTGGCCGGGATCACCCGCGTGGAAAGCACCGCCCCTTCCGAGGTGGGATCCCCGGCAAATACCCCTTGGGGAAATCCAGGCTCTCCCAGGGGGGGAATGGAGGAACTGGAGGTGCCTCCACAGGCAGCCAGGGCGGCTGCCCCACCCCCAAACATCAGCAACTGCAGGAAAAAGCGACGGGAACGCAGGGAACTCATGAGACCCACCTCAGGGACGCAGGCAAATGTAAAGGGATCCGCAACAAAGGCCAATCGCCTTTTTAGTCAAGCACTTTTGCCCCCAAGCTGAGGTTGTGGGCAGGTGAAGGCTGGGTTAGGGTTGGTTTAACGGCTCTGACCCCTGCGCCCAGGTTCCCCACGGCCTTTTCACAGAGCTTGCTGAGAAGGCTAAAATTTCATTACAGTTTTTCCTGCTTTTGCCCCATTTTTGCGGTTTTGCGTTCCTTAGACTTCTTTTGACCCTGCCGAAGGAGGGATCGTTGTGGCTACAGAGACCCTGGTCAAGCCTTCTGTAACCCCAAAGCACATGCCCATGTACCGGGTGTTGCTGCACAACGACGATGTCAACACCATGGAGTACGTGGTTCAGGTGCTGGTGAAGGTGATCCCATCCATGATGCCGCCGCAAGCCACCGAGATCATGCTAGAGGCCCACCACAACGGCGTTGCTGTGGTGATCGTGGTGCCGCGGGAGCACGCGGAGTTTTACTGTGAGCAGTTGCGTCAGCACGGCCTCACCAGCTCCATTGAGCCGGAACGCTAAGCAGGAGCGGTTGGGGTGGGCCTGCTGATTGCAAAACTCAAGGCTTTGCCCTTGCCGCTGCGGCTGTTGCTGTTTTTGGGGATCCCCCTCCTAGCCTGGCTGCCGTGGGTCGGGCTGGGGGGGTGGTTTTTTCCGGAAGCGCGAGCCTACCTGTGGCTGCCCCTGTATGCCTTGCTGCTGGTCTGGCTGGGGCTGTGGGGATCCGGGTTTGCCGCCTATGGACTGGATGGCAGTTGGCCTTGCCGAGGCGGGATCCTGTGGGGCCTGGGGATCGGGGTCGGGGGGCTTTTCTTGCTTTTGGGCCTGGAGGGATCCCTGGGTTGGCTGAGTTGGAGGGCGGTAGGAGGGGGATCCCTGCTGGTCTATGGGTTGCTGGGGTTGCTTTTGGGCTTGGGGGTGGCGCTGGCGGAGGAGCTGTTTTTTCGCGGCTGGCTGCTGCAGGAGATGCTGCTGGACTACGGTTGCAGCACTGCGGTGTGGGGATCCAGCTTCCTCTTTGCTGTGGCCCATTTCCTCAAGCCTTTGCCTGAGATTCTCGCCACCTGGCCGCAATTTCCCGGACTGTGGCTGATGGGGCTGCTGCTGGTGCAGGCGAGGGTCTGGAACCAAAACAAGCTGGGCCTTAGCCTAGGGCTGCACGCGGGTTGGGTATGGGGCATGGCCTGGGTCAACAACTTGGCCTGGATAGACTACACCGGCAGGGCGCCAGCGTGGCTAACGGGGATTGGTGGCAACCCCTTGGCGGGCCTGATGGGCTTGCTTTTTCTAGGAGGGACTTTCGCATTTCTCAACGGCCTGGCTCAAGCTGGCTGGCTACCGGCAGACCTGGAAAAGCGTTGATTGAGCTGATCGATAAAGAATAACCTACTCTCCCCAAGGCCCTTCCTCGTAGTAGGCGGTCACCTGCTCCTTGGGCGGCTGGGTAAGCAAGCTTACGCCAATTAACACCCCACTGCCGATCACCACTGCCGGGATTACGGGTAACCAGCCCCCTGTCCAAGCTTTGGGCAACAGGCCCGCTAGCCACCCTAGGGTAAGGCCGCTGGAGACGAGGGCCCCGGCTACTGCCCCGGCGCGGGTAGCCCGCTTCCAGTACAGGCCGGCAATTAAGACAGGGAACAGCATGGCGTTGCCCTGAAAGCTCCAGGTGGCAATCTCCACAATCAGCCCCGGCGGGTTAAGAGCAATCACAAAGGAAGCTAGGCCGATCCCCAGCACCACCCAGCGGCCTAGCAACTCTTCTTGGTGGGGGGAAAGCTGGCGCCTGAAGAAGGTAACCACCAGATCCCGCGTCACTAGGGAGCTGGCGGTGAGAAGCTGGGAGTCAGCTGTAGACATGAGAGCAGCCAGGGCCGCCGTAATCACCACCGCTGCTACGCCGCTGGGCAGGGTTTGCAACATCATGGGCATAATCTGATCCGTTTTCTCCAGGCTGGGAAAAGCCAGGCGGCCCCAAACCCCCAGCAGAGCTGCTGGGAAAAAGACCAGCAGAATCAGCAGCGGCCAGACTACCATCAGGGTCTGGAAGGGCCGGGCACTTTTGGCCATGTAGAAGCGCTGGAAAAATTGCGGGAAAAGGGGCGTGGCCATGAAAAACAGCAACTGGTTGCCAAATAGCCCCTGCCAGCTCCAGCGCCCATTGGGGCCGGGCAAGCTCAGCCAGGGATCCAACTGCCCGGCAGCCTCCTCCACCCCCAAGGCTAGGGCAACAAAGGCCACCCCCATCCCCAAAATCAGGATGATCCCCTGCACCACGTCCGTCCAGACCACCGCCTGGGATCCGCCAAAGAGCACATACCCCAAGATCACCAGCGCCACCACCACCGCCAAGGGCCAGTAGGGGATCCCCTCCCCCAACACCGCCGCCAGGGTGCGGGCTCCGCCAATGATCTGGATGCTGATGTAGGGGGCGGTAAACGTCAGGGCGCTAAGGCAGTAGAGTAGAGCCAAAAGAGGGCTGTTGAAGCGGTGGCCGAAAAACTCGGAAGGGGTGATGAAGCCAAAGTGTTGGGCTGCTAGCCATACCCGGTAGCCCACCCACAAAAACAGCCCCGAAATGAAGGCGGTGGTCACTCCCACCCCCAGGAAGATCCCTAGGCCGTGGGTATAGGCATCCGCTGGCACCCCAATGAAGGTAAAGGCACTGAGCAGCGTCGCCAGCGTCGTCAAGGTTAGAGCCAGGGATCCCAACCCCCGCCCTGCCAAAAAATAGCTCACCGGATCCTGGCCGCTGTGGCGATAGCTCCAGAAGCCAATGGCCGCCAGCAGCAGCAAGTATGCCCCCACCACACCCAGACTCAAAACCGTGTTACTCATCTCCGCCTCTCGGCCAGCAAACGCGCACAATGTAGAAGTTAAGAGGTACCAACAGCAGGACAGCCAATCCCGCCAGCCAATACCAGGCCGGGATCCCCAAAAACTGGGGCTGGGCCGAGCGGGATCCCACCCAGGTCAACAGCCACAGCAGGGGATAGGCCCCCCACACCCAAGCTTGGCGCATCCGCCCAAACCGCAGCTGCCTTGATCCTTGAAGGTTACCGGCGGGATCCAACCCTGACATCTACCCATCTCCTGCTTTTTTGCCAAGCGTTCCTTTTGCCAATCACTTAAGATACAGCCACTACTGCGCAGAGCTAAATTGTCTTTTCCCCTTTCCCCTTCAGATCCTGTTGGCAAGAGGGAGCCTTCCCGTGGGCCAGGCCATGAAGAACGGGAGCGGCCCTACTGGCTAGCTTGGGCCCGCATCAAAGGGATTGGCCCCCACCGGCTCAAGCGGCTGGCGGAGTTTTTTGGATCCCTGGAGCGGGCTTGGCAAGCGGATGCCCCGGCCCTGCGGCAGGTGGAAGGCATTGGCCCCACCCTGGCAGAGGCGATTGTTTCCGCCCGTCCCGCCCTCGACCCTGGGGAGATCCTGGAGCAAACTCAAAAGCCGGGGATCCCCTTCCTAACCCCTGCGGATCCTGGCTATCCGCCGCTGCTGTGGGAGCTGCCGGATCCGCCGCCTATTCTCTACGTCCTGGGAGAATGTCCTGACTGGCAACAGCCGGCTATTGCCATCGTCGGCACCCGCGCCCCTACGGCCTACGGTCGACAGTGGACCCAGAAAGTCAGCGCTGCCCTGGCGGAAGCTGGCTGTGTGGTGGTCTCGGGGCTGGCAACGGGGATCGACGGCATTGCCCACCAGGCCTGTCTGGATGCCGGCGGCAAGACGGTGGCCGTGGTGGGAACGGGGGTGGACAAAGTTTACCCAGCTCACCATCAAGCTCTCTACCGGCGCATCCTGGCCCAAGGGGCCATCCTCAGCGAATATCCCCCCGGCACGCCACCGGCCAAGGAGCATTTTCCCCAGCGCAACCGCATCATTGCCGGCCTCTGCCGCGCCACTTTGGTGATGGAGGCTCCGGAAACCTCGGGAGCGCTAATTACTGCTCACCTGGCCAACCACTACGGTCGGGAAGTGTATGCCCTGCCGGGGAACATCGACACGGCAGCAGCCCGCGGCTGCCTGCAGCTCATCCGCGACGGCGCCGGCATGATCCTGGGGATCGAGGAGCTGTTGAAAGACTTGGGCCTCCTCCAGGGATCCCCTGTGCTAAAGCAGCCCTCGTCCACTGGCCCCAGCGATCCCCAACAGCAACTGCTCTGGCAGCTGCTAGGGGAGGGCATCCTCAGCCTCGATGCCCTGGCCCAGGCTAGCCAGATGGATATTGCCACCCTTTCCAGTACCCTGCTGCTTATGGAATTGGAAGGCTGGCTGGTACAACTGCCGGGGATGCGCTACCAGCGGGCTCGCTGAGGCTGGATCCCTGCACTGCTTCTCCGATAGGAGCACGGCAAGCGGGATCCTCGTGGCGGGGGTTGTTCACATAGGTGCTGACCGGATAAGCCGCCATGGCTTCTGCTGGGTAGGGGCGGAGCAAGGGCAAAAGCAGCTTGGGATCCTGCACCTGGGGATCCAGCCAGAGGTCGTAGTCGTTTTCCGTCAAAATCACGGGCATCCGCTCGTGAAAAAGCTGCATCAGACGGTTGGCGGCAGTGTTGAGGATGGCACAGGTTTCCACCTCCACCCCCTCTGGACTGCGCCAGCGTTCCCAAATGCCGGCAAAGGCAAATACCGGTCGATCCAGCAGGTGAAACCAGTAGGGTTGTCTGCCCTTCTTGGCCGTACCTGAGTCGGCCCACTCGTAGAAACCATCGGCCGGGATCAAGCAGCGACGACGGCGGAAAGCTTCGCGGAAAGAAGGCTTCTCAGCTACTGTCTCAGCTCGGGCATTGATCCAGCCGGCCTGAGGAGCTCGGCTCCAGCTGGGGATCAAGCCCCAGCAAAAATGGGTTGCCTCGCGCTGAAGGGATCCCGCCACCACCGCCAGCACCGGCTGAGAAGGAGCGATGTTATACCGGGGGACAGCTGCCCTTTCTTGGGCTGCCGCCGGCAAGCCAAAATGCTGCCTCAGCACTTCTGGCGCCACTCCCAGGCTAAACCGTCCACACATGTTTGTCCCCCAGTCGCTCACCCCAAATGGCCTGCCGACAGGATCCCCTAAACCTTGGTGGAAATGCCCAGCAGTTGCAAGATCCCGCGCAGGGGAATCTCCACCCACTCGGGGCGGTGGTTCAACTCATAGCCCAGCTCGTAAATGGCTTTTTCCAGCAGATAGGCGTCCAACAACACCTCTATCTCTTGCAGGCTGCGGGGCAAAAAAGCCGCTTGGGAAGCCACCTGCAGATATTCGGCCAAAAAGCCCGCGCAGACCCAGCGGTGCCAAAACTGGGCCCACCGCATCATGTCGGGGCAGTGGTCGGCGCAGACCAAGCCGCTCTCCAGTTGCTGGCGCAAAGCTGTGTGGACAGCATAGTGGAAGGATCGCAGCATCCCCGCCACATCCCGTAAGGGGCAACGCTTGAGACGCCGTTCGCCCAAAGAGCGGGCCGGCTCCCCTTCAAAGTCGATGATGACAAAGTCTTTGCCGGTAAACAGCACCTGGCCCAGGTGATAATCCCCGTGGCAGCGGGTACGCAGGGCAGTGATCTTCCGCTCTAGGATCAGGCGGAAGCGGCTCATGATTTCCCCTTCTTGGTCGCAAACAGCCCGAGCCAAGTTGGCCTCTGCTTCCGGCAGCTTGGGGAGCTGCTTATAAGGACTCCGTCCCGCTGACGCGAACAGCAGCGGAAACACCTGCCCCACCAAGTTGCGCATCGATTGATAGATGGAGCGCTGGTAAAGGCTGGAGAAAGGCTCCGGCGCAAAGTCTTTGTTCTCTGTATCGGCAGCCAAGGCGATGTGCAGCTCGGCGGTGCGCTTGGCCAAGATCCGCACCGATTCTAGGTAGCTGCCGATGGTGGCGTAGGCCAGCTCCGGCAAGGGCTGTTGGGAAAGCTCCAAGAAGGATCCCTGCGGCACGGGCACGGGATCCACCTCTTGGTAGTGAACCAGCACCGCCTCAAAAAATTGCCCCAGGCTGTCCAGGGTGTAGTGCCAGGCATCTCCCTCGTTGGGGATGTACTCCTGCAAAATGGCCAGGGTAATGGGCTGATCGGCGGGATCAAACCCACGGGCCCCGCGACGACGGCGATACTCCAGGGATCCCAGCAGCCGCGGCACCCGCACTTGGGGATGGTGCTCCAGCAGGTAGCGGCCAATCTCCAGCTCGGGATTCACCCCTTCGGCCACCTTGCGGTAGACCTTGAGGATGTACCGGTTGCCGTAGACCACAGAGGTATTGCTCTGCTCGGCCTTGAGGATACGGGGTTCCAGGCTGGGGTCATACTCAAAAGCGCCAGAGGTGGTGGCCCAGAGCTCCCCGGAGCTGTGGCGCAGGCGCCCCTGCTGGGCGATGATCTGCAAGGCTAGGGACAAAAAGGTTTTATCCGCCAAAGCGTCGAAAAGAACCCCCGGCGGATCCCCGGCCACTTGCACAGGGGCAATGACCGCTTGCGGCATCTCCCTGCGCAGGTGCAGAGCCATCTCCTGAGTGGCGTAGCCTACCGGAAGGGAGTAGACTTCCGCTTCCCCCTGAGTGAACTCAGTTTGCAGAAGAATGATCTGGCCCCGAAAGGGGGGATCTGCCTCCCGGTTGCAGGGAATGGCATCCAAGATCTGGGCCGACTGGATCTGGCGGGCTTTGGAGCCGAACCAGCGACAACGGTAGAGATAGTCCCCCAAAAGCGCCTCCACCTGCTTTTGGCTTTCCCCTTGAAAGAGGCTTTCCCAAGTGCCGCTTGAGGGGATCAGGGTGGGCAGACGATCCAGCTCTTCCGGCTTGCTGTGGCTGGGGTGGATCCGCTCCGTTTGGGGCTCAAGGGAGAACCAATAGAAAGAATGGGGGCCTAGAGTCAAAAAATAGGGCAGTTGTCCGATGGGGGGAAACTCGGTGCGCCCGAAGATCTCCACCGGAATTAGTCCTTCCCACTCCGCCAAGTCCAGCTCCACGCACTGCACATAGCGGGAGAGGTTGGCCACCACCAAGATGCGCTCATCGCCAAAGGCCCGCATAAAGGCAAGCACCTTGCGATTTTCCGGGTGGAGCAGCTCAAAGGAGCCGCGGCCAAAAGCTTGGAATCGCTTGCGCACTGCGATGAGCCGCTTCATAGTCCACCACAGGGAATAGGGGTTGTTCCGCTGCGCTTCGACATTGACGGTTTCGTAGTGGTACTCGGCATCGATGACAATGGGCAGATAAAGCTTTTGCGGGTTGGCCCGGGAAAAGCCGGCGTTGCGGTCGGCGCTCCACTGCATGGGGGTGCGCACGCTATTGCGATCCCCCAGGTAGATGTTGTCTCCCATGCCGATCTCGTCCCCGTAGTAGATGACCGGGGTGCCGGGCAGGGAAAACAGCAGGCTGTTCATCAGCTCGATGCGGCGGCGGCTGTTGCCCAGCAGGGGGGCCAAGCGCCGACGGATGCCCAGGTTCACCCGCGCGTTGGGATCCTTGGCGTACACCTGGTACATGTAGTCCCGCTCTTCGTCGGTGACCATCTCCAAGGTGAGCTCGTCGTGGTTGCGCAGGAAGATGGCCCATTGGCAGGTTTCGGGGATGGGCGGGGTTTGCTGCAGGATGTCAATGATGGGGAAGCGATCCTCCATCTGGATGGCCATGAACAGCCGCGGCATGAGGGGGAAGTGAAAGTCCATGTGGCATTCGTCCCCGTCGCCGAAGTAGGCCACGGCATCTTCCGGCCATTGGTTGGCCTCGGCCAGCAACATGCGGTCGGGATAGTTGCGGTCGATGTGTTGGCGCAGGGCCTTGAGGAAGGCATGGGTTTCCGGCAGGTTCTCGCAGTTGGTGCCTTCCCGCTCGTAGAGATAGGGCACGGCATCCAGCCGTAGGCCATCCACCCCCATGCTCAGCCAGAAGTCCACCACCTCAAAGATGGCTTTCTGCACGGCGGGGTTGTCGTAGTTGAGATCCGGCTGGTGGGAGTAGAAGCGATGCCAATAGTAGGCTTTGGCCACCGGATCCCAGGCCCAGTTGGAAGTTTCAAAGTCTTGAAAGATGATGCGGGCTTCTTTGTACTTTTCGGGCGTATCGCTCCAAACGTAAAAGTCTCGCTCTGGGGTGCCGGGAGCAGCCCGCCGAGCCCGCTGAAACCACGGGTGCTGATCTGAGGTGTGGTTGAGGATCAGCTCGATGATGACGCGGATCCCCCGTTGATGGGCGGCATCCAGAAAGATTTTGAAGTCTTCTAGGGTGCCCAAGGTGGGGTTAACGTTGGTGAAATCGGAGACGTCGTAGCCGTCATCCCGCAGGGGCGAGGGGAAAAAGGGCAGCAGCCAAATGGCCGTGATGCCCAGATCCTGCAGGTAGTCCAGCTTTTCCGTCAGGCCCTGGAAGTCTCCCACGCCGTCGCCATCGCTGTCGGCAAAAGCCCGCACCGGTAGCTCGTAGATGATCGCGTCTTTGTACCAGAGGGGGTTGTGGGTGAGGGGGGAGATGATGCTGCGCAGAGGGGTTCGGATCATCATGCTGGCAACAGAGACAGGATTGGGACACCTTGGCAACCCTAACCGTTGAATGGGGATCCCCTCAATAGGCTACAGCCTTTTCTTGGGTGCCAGGGATCCCCAGGGTCAGTGCGGGCTTTCTCGGGCTCAGGCAATGCCACTCCGCTTCTGGGCTTCCTTGCGAGAGACGGCTACGTGGCGCAGGCCGGTGCGGATCAGCTCCTGCTCGATCAGGGCAAAGAACCGCTGCCGATCCCCGCTCCTCACCACCGCCAAATGATGGGCTTCTGCCAAGGCGATGGGGTAGCCAAAGCCTTTGTGCACTTGGCTCAGCACGCCTGCCAAGGCCCGCTGCAGCAACTCCGCATCCTGGGCCACCCAAGCGGGAAACTCCAGGCGGGCAACCTCGGGTTCGCCCAGGGATCCCTCGCTGACATTCAGATAACAGCAGTGGATGTGGTGTTCCCCGAAGGTGTCCAGCACGCTGGCTCCGCAGCGCCAAAGGGGGCTGCGCTCTCCCGGCTGCAGCAGGGATCCCCAAAAGACGCGGTCTGCCAGGGGGGCGAAGGGATGGCAGGGAGGAGACTTCTCGCCGGGACAGTAGCGGTAGCAGTCACAGCCCAGGTACGGGCACAGCCCCAAGCGCAGGTAGTTGAGGGTTTCGCTGCTGCGGGAGGCGCTGATGTAACCCACGAGAGGAATGCGGGCCGCCCGCAACTGCTCCAAGGTCGCCAGAATGGGATCCAACCAGGGGCGCCGGGCCGACTGGGGCAGAGGCTCCAGTCCCCAAGGGATTAGGGATCCATCCAGGAGCGCCAGCGTGGTGCGGCGACGGGGCACCGACAGGGCCAAACGAGCCAGCTCCTCCAGTTCCGCTTGGGAGCGTCGTAAGGCCAGTATCTCTTCCAGCCCCAACGAGGACTCCGTGCCGCTGGTAGGATTGCGTTCACCTGGAGCGCGCTGCGGGCGAGAGTCTCGCCGGTTAAGGGGGGCCCTCGGCAACCCTTCTGCCCGCGGTTCCGAGAGAGGGGAGTCTGAGCGGTTTTGCTGGGCAAGGGGCCCATCTCCATACAGCAGCAGGGGCTGGCTGTCCAGGAGCGGCCACTCCTGGGTGCCGTAGTGGAGAACCACGCGCCCAACATTGATCAGCGAGCAGTAGGCAATCTCGTGGTGACTGGGCAAAATCTGGGATCCATCCGTGGCCACCACCGTGTGTCGCCCCTGCAGAGGCTCGACCTTGGGCAGGGATCCCCAGGCTTCCGGCGGCTCGGCGGGGCTGGCGCAAACAAACGACAGATGGGATCCCCACTCGGCCCAGCGGGACTGCCAAACCTGCGGCTCCTGCTGCCAGCGCTCGAAAACTTGCCAGGCTTGGCGCAGGCGTTCTTGGCCGGCTTTCGACTCCTGTTGCAAGTGCCGGGTGAAGGCAGGAATTTGCCCGCTCAGCTTAACCAGATCCAGCATGGTGGTCACATCAGCGTTGCGTGGCAATAGGGCTGCCAGAAGCGGGGGGAGCCACACCCTGGAGGATCCCTGCTGAGGGGTTGAGCAGCTCTTCCAGCGGAAACTCCCCATAGACCTCGCTGCTGTTGTTGGGGCTCTCCTGCAGGCGAACCCGGTGCAACTGCACCCCTAGCTCCCGAATGGGCAGAGTCAGCAGCCGCTGGATGTAGAGGGCAATGTTTTCGGCGGTGGGCACCACCTGGGCAAAGTAGGGGATGTCTTTGTTCAAAAAGGTGTGATCCAGAGGCTTCACCACCCACTCGTCGATCACCTGCTGCAAGGCTGCCAAGTCCACGATCATCCCCGTGCGCGGATGGATGGATCCCTTGACGGTAATTTCCAGGCCGTAGTTGTGGCCGTGGCCGTGGGGACGGGCACAGAGGCCGTAAATGGCGCTGTTTTCTTCAAAACTCAGGTGATCCAGAGCCAAACGGTGGGCAGCGCTGAAATGGGTGGCAACCGTCAGGTAGGCTTGCATGGCTTCTCCTCGGTAATCGGCCCAAAGTTCGGGATCCTCGTACAGACGGACGCTGGTCAGGGGCAGAGCCTCGGCCAGGCGTTGCCAAATCGCGTAGGCGATAAACTCGGTGGTGGGCAAGGTTTGGGCAAATTCCGGCCAAGCTTGATTCAGATAGGCAAAGTTGAGATCTTGAATCACCCGCTGCCGGATCACTTGCTTTACATCCGAGAGGTTGAGCACCATCCCGTAGTCATCCACCTCGCCACTCATGCCCACCTCCAGCACGTAGTTGTGGCCGTGGCCGGGAAAACGGGCATTGGGGCCAAAGCGGGCCAAGTTCTCGGCTTCTGAGAGCTCGGGCAACCAGTACCGGTGGCTGGCGGCAAATTGCGCCCGACGGTAGATTGTGCAGGTTCTGGGCATAAATGGAGAGGAGAGTACCTGCCAGGGGATCCACCCTTTCAGCTTGGCACACTCCCCGGCCCAGAGGGTGGAAATTCTCGGCGGCCCTCAGCCTGCCCTCCCAGTGGTCTTGCCGTCATCTCCGTCCTGCGCCAGGCCAGGCATTTCCCCTGCCGACCGAGTCGGCCCGTGCATACCCTCTGCATCCCCTCATTTCCCGGAAAGCATTCCAAGCAGGGTTTTGGCAGCGTCTTGCCCTGAGAGCCAAGCCCCCTCTATGCGACCCCCGGCGCACCAATCGCCGGCACAAACCAAAGGCAATCCCTCAGCGGCGGGAATACGGGTGCTTAGGCTGGCCAATCCCGTGGTTTCCAAAGGCAATGCGTAGCGCCAACGGTGCACCTGCATCCATTGTGGCGAAGCCAGCCAGGGATCCAGCCGTTGGGCCGCGTGGGCCAGCAATTCTCGACCGGCCTTTTCCAGCTCAGGTGGGCTGGCCTCCAGGTACAGAGATGACCACTCCGCCCCCCCATGCAAGACCACCACGGGCGAGAGTGGCTGTAGGCGCTTGCTGCTGTCCAGTCCCAGCCAGGCCAACATTGGATCTTCCAAGCACTTGATCCCCTTCCAGGGCGGTGGCGGTATGTTCTCGGAGTAGCCCGCCAAAACCGCAAGGCAGGGTTGATACTGGGCGGATTCCAGCAGAGGCAACAGGTTTTCAGCCGAAGGGATCCCTTCCCGGAGCAGGGGCAGCAACTGGGGGGCCGGAATTGTCGCCACCAGGGCAGCAGCCTCGTAGCATTGGCCGTTCTCCGCTTTCAATTGCCAGGTGGTTGCCAAAGGTTTGAGGCTGACCACACGAGTTTGGGTGTGTACCGACAGCGGGGCAGCCAAGTGTTTGGCCAGCATTGTCATGCCCTGGGGGCAAGCGTAGCGTGGTTTCTCGTCGTTGGGATCCTCTGGGCGCAGCCCTTCTCGATCCAGCACATGCAGCGAGCGTGTCCATTCCGTCAGCAGCCCCAGGCCCAGCAGCTCCTTCACCCAGCGATGAAAGCCATCCGAGTCGGCGGTCAGGTATTGAGCTCCATGATCCACCGGCACCGTTTGTCCAGCATGTTCAACTCGACGGGTGGCCATGCGCCCGCCCAAGCCTGCCGATTTTTCCAGCACCAGAACCTGGAGCCCTGCCCGCAGCAGTTGCCTTGCACACACCAAGCCGGCCACTCCGGCCCCAATAACAATCACATCAGCGGATTTTGGGCTTGTCCCCTCGGAGGGCGTTACCGCTGCCTGGGTCTCCTCACCTAGCATACTGAGCCTGCCGGCTGTGAGCGGATCCGCACGTTCAGCTCCCGCCTCTGCCAAAGGGGTTGTTGCCTCTTTCGCCGAAGAGCTTGGCCTCCCCCTTGATGGCAGCCTTGATGATGTTGTAAGCAGCCCAGGCAACCACCAAAACAATGGGCGACAAAACGATCAGCGGACGAAGATCAATGTCCATGGTTTTCATCCCCCCCTAACATAGATTTACCGACTGCTCGGAACAAGAGCCTCCAGGGTTGGCAACTGCCGGAATCCCGATAGGGTGAAACCATTTTCGACTCTGGATCCCGCACAAGCTGAGGTGCAACTCTGGAAAGATGGCTAAGTCCAGAATAAACCTAAATGGGGATCCCTACCGGACAGACTTTGCCCCATCTGGACTGCTGAGGCGGGAGCCAACAGGCCCACACCGAGAATCGCGTCCAGAACTAGCGTACCCAGCAGGGGCGTACAATCGACCCCGATCAACCGCTAACTGCCGCCAAAGCCAGCAACCGAGCCAGTTTGATATTGCTGCCCATGAGAGGATCCCTGTTTTGGGGAGTTCCCCGGAGCCCATCTTGGCGCCCCTCTGCCTTTCCGAGGGTTTCTAAGCTGTTTCTAGACCATTTCTAGACTGCGGTGTTCAGTCTAGGGTGAGATGCCTGGGCCATTGAGGAAAGCCTTTGGCCGAGTGCATTACTGTTCCGCAACGCCGACGCGACCAACGTTTTAGGTGTGGGTGCAGTGTCCTAGTTTGAATCGAGATGACCATCATGACTGTGCGCTAGAAAGGGTTGTCTCTCGGCTCTCTTTCAGTTGCTGTAGATTTTGCCCAGGGCAGCCGGCGGGCGGGTTTGGCGGGTGCGGCTCAGCACTCCCGATAGAACCCCCATCGTCAACACAAAGGGCAAAGCCTGGATCAACACGGGCGGCATCACATCTCCTCCCTGCAGTTGGATGGCCAGGGCGTCGGTGGCTCCAAACAACAGCGTTGCGCCCAAGATCCCGAAGGGATGCCACTTGCCGAAGATCATCGCTGCCAAGGCGATAAAGCCCTTTCCTGCTGACATGTTGCGGACAAACTGGTTCAAAAAGCCGATGGAAAGATAAGCCCCCGCCAGGCCCCCCAACAAGCCGGAGAGCAGCACCGCCGCGTAGCGCATACCCAGGACATCCACCCCCATGGTGGCAGCAGCCTGAGGATGCTCTCCCACCGCTCGCAGCCGCAAGCCCCAGGGCGTTTTGAACAGCAACCACCAGGAGATCGGCACCAACAGAAAGGCCAGGTACACCAAGGGGCTAAACCCATGCCACAGCGGCAGCCGATTGACAATTTCTTGAGAGTTGGTGGTGTTGCCGTAGAAGGATTGCAGCACCAGCGAAGGCACGCTCATGGCCAACAGGTTGATGGCGGTGCCGCTGACAATTTGATCGGCTCTGTAGCGGATGCACATCAGCGCATGCACAAAGGCAATGGCCACCCCCCCTAAGGCGCCGGCCAACAGACCCACCCAAGGGATCCAACCCACCTGAGCTGCTGGAGTCTGGGCCAGAAGGGAAGCTTCCAGGCGTTGGGTGGTTACCGCCGCCGCCAAAGCCCCAAACAAGATGATCCCTTCCAGGGCAATATTGACCACGCCACTGCGTTCCGAGTACATGCCCCCCAAGGCCGTGAGCAACAGAGGGGTGGTGGAGCGCAGGGTAGCCGGGATCAAAGCCCAAAACAGAGTTGCCATAGTGCTCTGCAACGCCAGCGCAAGCGAGATCTCCGCTCAGGGGTACTCAAGTTGAGCGTTCATCGCAGTCCATTTCTACCTGGGCTGCCTGCAAGGGATCCGTGAAATAGCCGGGCAACAGGCCACCTGCTGCAATGAACAAGACGATCAAAGCTTGTAGAGCGGTCACCAATTCTCGGCTGATCCCCAATTCCAGATTGAGCCGCAGCCCCCCCGTCAAGAGTACCCCAAACAGCAGTGCTGTGAGGACGATGCCCAGAGGAGAGTTTTGCCCCATCAGGGCCACCGCAATGCCATCAAAACCGACCTGGGCAGGCAAGGATTGCTTGAGGCGGTATTCTTCGAGGCCGGCCCCCAGAACATAGTGGGTTGCAGCCAGCCCCGCCAAGGCGCCGGAGATGGCCATGGCCCAGATTTGCTTTTGGCCCAAGTCCACCCCGGCATATTCTGCCGCTCTGGGAGAAAAGCCCATGGCCCGCAGCTCATAGCCCTCCAAGGTTCCCCACAGATAGACATTCACCACTGCCACCGCCAGCAGCGCAATCAAAAAGGCCCCGTTCAAGCGGATGGCGGCCAACCCTGTGGGCACCTCCACCGGCCAACCGGGCAAGATGCCCCCCAGCAGATATCCCCCCAGCCCTGCCGCCAGGGATCCGATGCATCGTCTTTGCAGGGGCCAGCCTCTGCAGAGCAGGTAAAACCCCACCCCGGCCAACAGGGCCAAGGGCCAAGCCCAAGACAGCGTCCCGGGGCCGGATCCCTGTAGCCCCAGCAACTCCAGCAGCGAGGGCAGCCGCGATTCGGGGCGAATTTCGTAGCTACGGGCTTCTGGGCCGGGGGCCTTGAAGGGCAAAGTGACCGGATAGCCGAAAAAACGGTACTGGTTGGCCGAAATTAAAAACAAGAAGATTGAGGCGGCAATGTAGTTCATCATGATCGTGTTGATGACCTCGTGGGTGCCGAAGCGGGCCTTGAGCCAACCGGGGATCCCACCCCAAAGGGCTCCACCGGCAGCCGCCGCCAAAACCGAGAGGGGCAAAGTCAGCCAACCTGGCCCCGGCAGGTATACCCCCACCAGCATGGTGGCAATGGCTCCCATCGTCAGTTGTCCCGGCGCGCCGATGTTGAACAAGCCCGCGTGAAAGCCAAAGGCCACCGCCAACCCCGTAAAAATCAGAGGAGTGGCCAGCAGCAAACTCTGGAACAACCCGGGCAGATGAGTGATGGGGCTAAACAGCACCTGAAAGGTGTAGGTGATCAAGTCCAGTTTGGTGCTTAGCTTTACAAAAAAAGGCGAATCGGGCGAGGAGCCCAGGCCGGGCCGCAGCAACCCCACCACCACCGCCCCTGCTGCCACCGCCGCCCCCAAGGCAGTCAGGGGGACGATGATCTGCCGCCGCCGCACCAAAAAGGCTTTTCCCCCCGGCAACTGCAGCCGCCCCAGCAGCAACAGCAGCAGGGCATAGGCAAAGCTGGCATAGCTGGCCAAAGAAGGGCTGAACCGCCGCAACGGCAACCGAGTTGGCGGGATCCCTTCCGCCAGGGCCGCCCTGTTCACCGCCCCCACTGCCCCATAAAACCAGAGCAAGCCCAGCCCAAACAGAACTAGACCGCCCACCCCCAAGCTGTACAGCCAGCGGGCCCGCACTTGCCGCTCTTTGATCCCCAGGGCCAGACACGACAACAGCGCCAACAGCACCCAGGCCCAGCTCAACCCTGGGATCCAACCCACCGCCAAAGTATCCGGGATCCCCAACTGCTGCGGGTCGATGAGGCCAAAGGTTCCTGCCAGCACCCCTGTGCCGCCGAACTCCCGCCTCAGCACCCACCAGGGGCAGAGCAAAAACAGCAAAACGGCAATCAGATTGGTCAGCAACAGCAGCATGGGCAGAGATTCAACAAGACCAAGGAGGGCCATCCGACAAAGATAGCAGCCAGCCCTCTTCTCAGCTCCTCAGCTCAAGACACTTCTCACGGGAAAGTGTTCCGCACCTCTGCTGCGGACAAGGCCAGTTGGATCTGTTCTGGCCTCAGGTCTCGAATCAAAGTAGTGCGCAGAGGTGCTGGGATCAAAATCGCGTGTGAGCAAATCTGCCAAAGCTGCCTGCTGCTCTGGCGTAAGCCGCCGCAGATAAAAATCCAACTGCCGGCTCACCGTGCCATTGTGAGCAAACTGGGCCAGATCCTCCACGGGCAAGGAGAACTCAATCAAACAAAGGCGGCAGAAACACCCCCAAGCGCTCTGCACCCCCCATCTGGCCCAGACCGAAGAAAACTGTCCCCAATCCCAGAGCCAAGGCCAACAGTCTCCGTGGCCAGTTCATGCCTAGAGTACTCCCTTCGAACTGGGGATCCCTTCTTGTCGGCGGGGATCCCGTTCTACAGCCATGCGCAGGGCACGGGCAAACGCCTTAAAACTGGCCTCGACAATGTGGTGGGCGTTGAGACCGGCAGCTTGGCGAATGTGCAAGGTAAGCTGGGCGTGGTTGACCACCGCCTGATAAAACTCCCGCACCAACTGGGTTTCGTAGCGGCCAATGCGCTCCGTGGGCAGCTCCAGGCCATAGCTGAGGTGAGGACGCCCGGAGAAATCCAGCACCACCTGCACCAAAGCTTCATCCAAAGGTGCCCAAAAATGGCCGAAGCGATGAATGCCACGCCGATCCTGCAGAGCCTGCGCCAGGGCTTGTCCCAGCGTGATGCCCACATCTTCGTTGGTGTGGTGATCGTCGATGTGCAGATCCCCTATGGCCTTGATCTGCAGGTCGATCAGCCCGTGGGTGCTGAGCTGGGCCAGCATGTGATCCAAAAAGGGGATCCCAGTATCGATCTCATGGCGCCCGCTGCCATCCAGGTTCAGATGAATTTGGACATCCGTTTCTCCAGTGCGACGGTGAACAGAGGCCGTTCTGGGCTGGAGCAGGCGCGAGGAGTCGAGGGCAGTCATGGGAAAAGTATCGAAGCAGGCGGGAAGTCCCAGCTCTAGGATCGCACAAGCCCGCCGCCATCGACACCTTCACCCATGCAGCAGGTGAGAATCCCTTCTCTGCCGGGGATCCTGATCCCAGCCCCCTGGACACGGGGATAGGTGTGACAGGGATCCCCTACAGGCAAGCCGGTGGGGCCGATCCTCTGCGCCCTCACCCCTTGGGAGAGGGGAGCTAGCAGGTTCAGCGGGATTTGAAATAGCCTATAAGACAGCTTCTCCCGAAATCGCTGTAGATTGCTGAAGGAAATTGTTGAAAAGGGGGTTGCCGTTTGCAAGATTGGCAGCAGATTCAGCGCGCCCTCAAGCAACACTGGGGTTACGAGAGGCTGCGCCCACCCCAGGATCAGGTGATCCGCGCTCTGCTGGACAAGCGCGACGCGCTGGTGGTGTTGCCGACGGGGTTTGGCAAATCCCTGTGCTTTCAGCTAGTAGCTCTGCTGCAAAGGGGGGTGATGCTGGTGGTTTCACCCCTAATCGCCCTGATGGAAGACCAAGTTCAGGATCTCTGGAAACGCAAGCTGCCGGCAGCCTGTCTCCACAGCGAACTGGATCCAGCCCTGCGCAAGCGGGTGTTGAAGGCCCTTGAGGAAAACCGACTGCGCCTGCTCTATCTGGGGCCGGAGACCCTATTCAGCCCCCCCGTTTGGCAACGGCTGCAACAGCCTCAGGTGCAAATCAACGGCCTGATCGTGGATGAGGCCCACACGTTGGTGCATTGGGGGGGATCCTTCCGGCCCGACTACCGCCGTCTGGGATTGCTGCGCCCGGCTCTGGCCCCGGTGAAGTCCTCCTTTCCCATTGCCGCTTTTACCGCCACGGCTGACCCCCAAACCTGCAGCCGCCTCAGCCAAATCCTAGAGCTGCGGGATCCGGAGTGCATTCGCGCCGATCCCCTGCGGGCCAATATCTCCCTCAATGTCGCGATAGCCTGGAGCCCGGCGCATCGTCGTCGCCGTCTGCTGCGATTCCTGGGGGAAAATCCCGGCTCGGGTCTGGTGTATGTGCGCACCCGGCGGGATGGGGAAGAGCTGGCCGAGTGGCTGGGCCGACAGAACCTAAAAACCGCCACCTACCATGGGGGACTGGAAGCGGGATCCCGCCGTCGGCTGGAACGGGCCTGGCTGCAGGGGGAACTGCGCTTTCTGGTCTGCACCAACGCCTTTGGCATGGGCATCAACAAGCCGGACGTGCGTTGGGTACTGCACTTTCATCCCCCGCCCACCTTGATGGATTATTTGCAAGAGGTGGGACGAGGCGGTCGGGATGGTGGCCCTTGTCGGGCCCTGATGCTGGTCTCGGAGCCGACGGGCATGCTGGATCCCAGCGATCGCCGGCGCCAAGCCTATTTCTATTCCCAGCAGGAGCGCCTTCAGGCCCGAGCACGCCACCTGCTCCAAACCCTACCCCAGCAGGGATCCTACGCCGATCTGCCCCCCGGAGAGGCACGGGTGGCCTTGGGTCTGCTGCAGGAGATGGGCTGTTTGCGGTGGCCGGATCCCTTTCGCTTTCAGGTGTTACACCGCCGTTGGCAGCCTTTAAGACGAGAGGATCCCTGGCGGGGTATAGAGGATCTGATCCACACTCGCGGCTGTCGGTGGCAGGCGATCTTGCCCTATTTTGGCTACCCTGGGGAGCAGCCCGGCCTGCCTTGTGGCACCTGTGACCGTTGTCGGCTTTCTCGTTAGCCCTCAACAGCCCGCTGCGAGCCGCAACCGGCAGGAGTGGCTATCATGATCTGCGTTTCTGCAAAGGGAGCAGTTCCCCTTGCTGACGAACTTTCGGCTGTGCCTATGAGTGTTTCCGGATCTCCGCTCGAGGAACTTGACCGACCCTTGTCCCTAGCCCGGCAGGTGGCGCAACTGTTGGTGGTGCCGGTCTCGGCCCGTCTGGGATCCCAGTCTCCTCCCCGAGAGATCCTCAAACGGCTTATCCAGGAGGTGGGGATCGGGGGCATCTGGCTCACGGATGGCCACGTGGCCGAGGCCCTGCTGCTGATCGAGGAGGCCCAGTCTTGGGCGGCTCTGCCCCTTTTGGTGGCAGCCGAGGCCGGTCGTGGGCTGGCCCTACAGGGGGCTACCTCTTTTCCCCATCCCCTGGGGTTGAGCCGTCTGGGATCAGAGGCAGAACGCTGGGCGGAACAGTGGGGTCGGATTACGGCGCGGGAGGCGGCAGCCATCGGCATCAATTGGCTGCTCAACCCGGTGGCAGAGCCACTGGGGGAGCTGGCTTTGGCGGAGGATCCCCTATCTGCTTTGCAACTGGCGCGAGCTTTCGTGCGCGGATGTGAGCAAGCGGTTCCAGAAGGGATCCTGACCACGGCCAGCTCCTTTCCGGGCAAAGGGGGATTCAAGTCGGTTCAGGCCGGAGCGGAGCGGGTTCCAGCCGCCTTGGCGGGCCGTAGGCCGAAGGCAGCAGATATCCCTTGGTGTCCCCGTCTGAGCCTAACCCCAGCGCAGCTTCAAGAGGGGCCTTGGCTGCCCTTTCGAGGTTTGGTGGAGCAGGTGGGGGCGATCTTGGTTTCTCATGTGGTGCTGCCGGAGTGGGATGAGCGCTGGCCTGTCACCCTGCTGCCGGGGCGGCTAACCCAACTGTTGCGCCAGGAATGGGGGTTTGGTGGGCTTATCGTCGTGGATAGCCTCGATCAAGGCTTTCTGGCAGAGCTGGCCGTTCGCGTTAGCGGGACGGAGTCCTTTCCCAACTCATTGGCCGTGCGGGCTTTCCAGGCCGGTGCCGATCTGATTCTGACCCCCCCCGATCCAACGGCATCCTTGGCAGCCGTTTTGGAAGCGGTGCAACAGGGATCCCTCAGCACAGACCAGCTTGCCCAGTCGGTGACGCGGGTGCTGCGGGCCAAACAGCGACTCCTACCCGCCGCCTCAGCTCTCCTCCAACAGGTGTGGCCGGCCTTGGCGGAAACGGATTTCAGCACCGTTGGCGGATGGATGGGGGCCAGGGATCCCACGGATCCGGCCCTCAACCGTGGCTCTCCCGCCGAGCAACTGAAGCCTTTGCTGCTGGGGGATCCCATCTCCAAGGACAAGGACTCCGTTCCGCGGACGCGAACGGCGTTGGGAAAGTTGTTCAACAGGCGCTCCCACCTGACCTCTGCTCTGCACAGAGCCGCACAGCTGGGATCCCTCTTGGCCGAGAAGGATATCGCTCCCTGTCAAGCGGCTATGGCCCGTGGTGGCGTGGAAGGAGGCCGGCCCCTCGGCCCGCCCGCAGAGCCCGGATGGTTGAACTGGATCTGGCAGGATCCCCCCTTGGGTGCTGCCGATGTGCAGTTGCAATCTCCCGCCCTGCATGTTCCGGCTGCCTTAGGCATGCTTCCTGTGCTCAGCGATGCTCTTACCCCCCTACCTTGGCTGGAAGCTGCCCTAAACAACGCCCCAGGATTCATCTTCCAAGGTTTCCTTCGGGATCCCTTGCCCAACTATGTGCTGGATTGGCTGCAACAGCATCGGGAGCGGGTGGCAGCGGTCGTCATTTATGGTAATTTATCTCTCTACCGCCGCCTGCAGGCGCACTTTCCATGGGCCAATGCCATCCACAGCCTCAACCGGGATCCCTGGGCCCAAGCGGAGGTGATGGGGCGGCTCTTTCCCAACCGTTCCCCCTCAGAGGGATCAAAGTCTCACGTGGCCCAGCCAACCATTAAGAAAAAGTAAATACCTTTACAGATTATTGGCAGGGAAAGGCTCCTGGGTTATCGTGTTGGTTGAAATGTAAAAGATTGAAACGGTTTCTCTCAGCGTTGTCTGTGCCTCCCTCCCTCTCAGACACTCCTCAATCCTGCAGCAGCCAGTCGTCAACTGGCAGTTGGGTTGAGTTTGAGCAAAAGCGACTTCAACCTCCATCCCAACGACGTTTACAACCCTTCCTCAAATCCTTGCAGCAGTTCTTTACAAGTGTCTGGTCTCAAAAAACTCGGCTGGGTCTTGCCCTCCTCAGCCTGGGGCTGGGGATATTCGCTTGGGCTTGGCTGGGTGCCGGGGCTCGTCTGGATCCCTATACCGAAGCCGTCCTCAGCTTACAGGGGCAGGTTAGCCATGGTGCATCCTTGTTTGCCCTCAACTGTGCCGCCTGTCATGGGGAAGAAGCGGATGGCCGGGTAGGGCCCAGTCTGCGGGGGGTGAGCAGCCGCCGCTCGGATCGGTTTATCATTCAGCAAGTGACCGGTGGCAAAACGCCTCCCATGCCCCAGTTCCAGCCGGATCCCCAGGAGATGGCGGATTTGCTCAGCTACTTGAAAACCCTCTGAGGCCGTTTCATGGGCCTGCCTCAGCAGCTTGCTTGCTATGCTCTCTGGCTGGCCTCCGTATTCGCTTTTGCGGAATGGTTGCGCTCCCGCCAGGTGGACGGGGAATGGGTGCGTAAGGTCATCCACATCGGCGTGGGCAATATCATTTTGTTGGCTTGGGCCTTGCAAGTGCCCCGCTGGCTGGGGGTGGGATTCTCTCTGGTGTTCGCCGGCTTGGCGCTGCTCTCCTACCGAGTGGCCATCTTGCCCAGCTTAAATGGGGTCGGTCGCCGCAGCTTTGGCACCTGTTTCTACGCCATCAGCATTGGCCTGTTGCTGTTTTGGTTTTGGCGTCCCCAGCGACAGGTCTTCGCGGTGATCGGCATATTGGTGATGACGTGGGCCGACGCCCTGGCGGGCTTGGTGGGCAAAACTTGGGGCAAACACCCCTACCAACTGGGATCCCTTCAAAAAAGCTGGGAGGGATCCCTGACCATGTGGGCGGTGAGCAGCTTGGTGATCGCGGCTCTGCTGCTGGGGTACTTTGGCTTCTCCCCCCCTTTGCTGGCCATCAGCCTCTTGGTGGGGGGGATAACCATGGGGCTGGAGGTGTTCTCTTGGTGGGGGTTGGATAACCTGACCGTGCCCCTGGCCAGTGCCGGCCTCTGTTTTGTTCTGCTGCAGATCCTCAACTATTTGTAACGCTTGCTACGGAACGTTCCTCTCCGGTTCCCGGCGGTATAGTGTGGAAACAGCCCTTGCTTCTCTTCGCCATGGCTGCAAGTCCCATGCTCGCCTCTTCTGCTCCTCCCTCTCCCGCCCATATCTGTCCCCTTGCCCAGGCCTGCAGCTACCTAGATTGGGCAGCTCGCGAGCTGAAGCTGGATCCCGGCTGGGTGGCGATCCTCAGCACCCCCCGCAAAGTGGTGACGGTGGCGATCCCCGTGCGGCTGGACAACGGACACATCCAAGTGCTGGCGGGCCATCGGGTGCAGCATTGCAACGTTCTCGGCCCCTACAAAGGGGGGATCCGCTACCACCCAGCGGTCACCCTTGAAGAGGTCTCGGCCTTGGCGATGCTCATGACCTGGAAATGCGCCCTTATGGGCATTCCCTACGGTGGGGCCAAAGGGGGGATCCCTATCGATCCGAGGCGTTATTCGGTCTCGGAGCTGGAGCGCATTACCCGCCGTTATACCAGCGAGCTGATCAAGGATATCGGCCCTGCAGAGGACATTCCCGCTCCAGACATGGGAACTTCTGCCCGTGAGATGGCCTGGATGATGGATACCTATTCTATGAATGTCGGGCATGCGGTGCCGGGAGTAGTGACGGGCAAACCTCTCTCGATTGGGGGATCTCGGGGGCGAGAACTGGCCACCGGACGGGGGGTGATGATCACCGTACGGGAAGCCTTGGCCCGACGCGGTGGATCCCTGGCAGGGGCAACGGTGTTAATCCAAGGTTTTGGCAATGTGGGTGGAGCAGCGGCCAGCTTGCTGCATGAGGCGGGAGCTAAGATTGTGGCGGTTTCCGGCAGTTCTGGGGGCCTTTACAATCCTAATGGACTGGATATCCCCGCCCTCAAAGCTTACATGAAGGAACGGGGAGGCCGCATGGCGGGCTTTCCACAGGCTGAGCCCATCAGCAACGCCGACCTACTGGTGCAAAAAGCGGACGTGTTGATCCCTGCCGCTCTGGAAAATCAAATTACCGAAGCCAATGCCCACCAAATTCAAGCCCGGATTGTGGCAGAAGCTGCCAACGGGCCAACCACCCTTGCCGCCGACCGGATTTTGGAATCGCGAGGGATCCAGGTATTGCCGGATATTCTGACCAATGCCGGTGGGGTAGTGGTGAGCTATCTGGAGTGGGTGCAGGGACTCTCTTACATCTTCTGGGATGAGGAGCGGGTCAATCAAGAGATGGAAGGTCTGATGGTACGTGCCTTTGAACGGGTGGTGCAAGAGGCTGAACGGCGGCAAGTGTCGCTGCGACTGGCTGCCTACACCCTGGGGGTAGGCCGAGTGGCGCAAGCCCTACAGGATCGCGGCCTTTACCCGTAGACCGGGAACTCTTGGCTCAACAAGCCTACTTGCCAAGGTTCGATTGCCCTTTTCTCAAGCCCGACGGCGTTCTTGCTCTTCCTGCTGCTGCCATTGCTTGAGCAGCTCTTTTGCCGCCTGTGGGGTAAAGTAGTCCAGCTCCATCAGCTTACGGTAGGTCAGAATTTGCCGCATCTCCAGGGGCATGTCTGCTTTTTGGTAGAAGTAGCGAATGCGATTGATGTTTTGCTCCATTTCGGTAAACTCTTGCTCCCGCTTCCTCTGCTTCTCCTGCTTGAGCACCTCATGGGGGGCAGAAAGGCGGTTGTAGTTAGGGATCCGTTGCGTGCCTGTGGTTTTGCTCGCAGCAGGCACACGGTGGCCTCCGGTTTGTCGGTTGTTGGCCTTGTTGGAATTGAAGAAGAAAGAGAGCATCGGCAAACCTCACACAAACAGATAAACGGCGGGAGCTTAACGCCAAGTCAACAATATCAAGTTTAGGTGAAGAAGCCTGTGATCCAGATCCTTCTTGGAAAAACCCGTACTTCCGGCGCGGCGCTGTATCTCTCTGCTTTTCCCACCCCCGCGGATGGTCAAGGAAAAGCTGGGGTTTGGCCTCAAGCCAATCTATTCATGAGTCCAGCCTACCGTGTTTACACGGAAAATGACTGAGATCACGTCCGAGAGTACAAGGTATTTAAGTATCTTCACGTCCTTTTGTTCGGGATCCCTGTATCGGATGTACTTTCCCGCAGGCCGCTACAGGTGGGATTCATCTCCGCTCAGCAGCCAAGTGACCGATACCCCCAACGCCTTGGCAAAGGCCACCAGTTCTTTGTCAATGACGCGCCGTTTTCCCTTTTCCACCTGGCCAATTTTGACGTAGTCCAACTGCACACCGTACTTGGCCAAGCGACCCGCCAGTTGATCTTGGGTGAGTTGCAGCTTCTCCCGTACCCAGCGCACCCGTTCCCCAATCAAGTTGGCCGATGGATGGTGCCGGTCGTTAGACTCCATAGGAGCAGAAAGCCGTAAATATTCTTTTCCAGACTGAGGAAGTTGAGGGATCCTCACATGGTAGCCTGAGCTGGCAAGGTTCCCTTTTCCTGGGATCCCACCCGGCAGCCGTTGAGCTGACTGGCTCAGGAACAATCTTATCTCAAGGTCTAGATCGAAAATCGCTTACCGCTTTTTGCCGGGCAACCCCTTGCCTACAAGGACTTGACGGATGGGATCCCTGCTGTTCCCGCATCTAAACGGAAAAATCTCCGGACAAAAAAGAGGGTCATGATCGATTTTCGCTCGCAGCAGCAGCAGAAACCTTTTTAGACTGGGAGATGAAGTTCTCTCCTCACCTGGCCGTGGTTTTTTCTCGTCCTCATCCTGAACACTCTGCCTCTTCGCCTCAGGAGTTTGACGATCTCTGGTTCGACCCTGAGTCTGCCCCCCAAGATGCTCTTGCAGAAGTTGATCCAGAGCCGGTTGCCGGCGGATCCCGGTTGAACGAGGACGCTGTCGATCACTACCTGAATACCATCGGTCGCGTGCCCCGCATCGATCACGCTGAGGAAATCGAGCTGTCGCGCAAAATTCAGCAAAAGCTCCTCATCGATCAAGCCCGGCAGGAATGGCGGCAACAGCGGGGGGAGGATCCCAGTGACGAGGCTTTGGCCGAGGCCCTGCAGATTTCCGTATCCACCCTACGCTCCCGCATCCGACAAGGGGAGCAAGCTCAACGCAAGCTGATCAACGCCAACCTGCGCCTGGTGGTCAGCGTTGCCAAGAAATACCTCAATCGGGGGGTGCCGTTTTTGGATCTGATCCAAGAGGGCAATATCGGGTTGATCCGGGCCACCGAAAAATTCAATGCGGAGCGGGGGTTTCGCTTCAGCACCTATGCTCATTGGTGGATTCGCCAAGGCATTACCCGTTGCATTGCCAATCAAGCACGGACGATTCGCCTGCCGGTACACATGGTCGACAAAGTGCGCCTGCTCAAGCGCACCAACCGCGAGCTGATGAAGCTGCAGGGGAGGCGGCCCACCGAAGCGGAGCTGGCAGAAGCCTTGGGCATTAAAGTCAAGAAACTGCGCATGATCCAACAGGCTGCTGCTTTGCCCCTGTCGCTGGATGTGCCGGTCGGCCAGGAAGGAGAAAGCCGCCTTGGAGATTTGCTGCAAGATGAGCGGCAAGAGCAGCCCTTTCAAGGGATCCTCGTGCAATCGATGCAGCAGGATGTGCGTTCTGCCATGCAAACCCTCAAGCCGATTGAGAGGCAAGTGCTGGAGTTGCGCTATGGGTTAGATGGGCAACAGGCAAGAACCCTGCGGGAGGTGGGGGATCACTTCAACCTGACGCGGGAGCGGATTCGTCAGATCGAGCGAGATGCCCTGCGCAAATTGCGGGTGGGCTATTCTTCGCGGGCTTTGGCCCAGTACATCCGCTAGTGGCTACAGACCCACAGACCGATTTCCTGGCCAGCTTCTGCCCAGGGACAACCTTTTTTTCAATCTTCTTGGGTTGAACACCATAGCTCCTTGAAATGGCGATCAAGGGATCCCTTATCCCCACGGCCAGATCTGGTCAAGACGACTTTAGCGGGCAACTTCTCTGGCTGTTAACTCGGACGATCTGCTTTCTCCAGTGTTAAGGCACGATACTGCCAGCGCCTTGGCCTTTGTGCATTTCTGCCCTTGATCACCGGCATAGTAAAAAGGCTCAGGTCGTTGACCCAAGCCCGCCCCATCATCCACAGCAGATGCCAGGAACCAGACTTGAACTGGTGACACGAGGATTTTCAGTCCTCTGCTCTACCAACTGAGCTATCCCGGCTCTGGGCTTACTATCTTACGATGCCGAGAGGGCTTTCGACAACTGGTGGCACCCCCAATTTAGCCAATCAGTTTCTCCAAAGCCTCCATCTGGGGGATGCAGAGAACATCTCGAGTGCGATCCCGGCGGATCAGCTCCTCTTGCTCCAGCTTAGACAGAACGCGAGTGACCGTTTCCCGAGCCAGGCCACTGAGGCTGCTCAGCTCCCGATGGGGCAAGTTGGGGATCTCTACACCACTCCGGCTAACCCGGCCACGAGATTCGGCCAAGAACAGCAGGATATCGGCAACACGGGCCGTACTGCTGGCCTCGCGCAACTGCAGACGACGGTTGATCTGCCGCAAGCGGCGCGACATGAGCTGAGCAAGGCGGATGCTGGCCTGAGGATCAGAAGCCAAAAAAGCCAGGAAGTGTTGGGCCGACAGACAACCGACTTTGGTGGCGGTTAGAGCTACAACGTCGGTAGAGCGAGGTGCTTCATCCAAAGCAGCCATCTCCCCGAAGATTTCCCCTGGACCAAGAATGGTGAGGGTGATCTCCCGGCCTTCGAGATCATGGGTGCGAATCTTGACCCACCCTTCCAGGATGAAATAAACGGCGTTACCCCAGTCATTTTGTAACAAGATGGCCTGATTGACTGGGTGGGAGCGCAACGACATTTGCCCGGCCAGAGGCTCTAGCCTCTCAGGAGGAAAGCCCTCAAACAGGAGCATCAGGCGTAGGTCATCTGGAGTTACATCGCTCACCGTGGGATCCTCCTGCACGTGGTCAGTTCTGGTCGAGTGGGATGGGAAAAGGGTGGGCCTGCACAGACACGTCAACATGCCCCTCAGCCTACCGTCTCTCTCAGGTCTATGGCCCGCCGAGGCGAACTGCGTACCAATAGGACAGAGCTTTAGACCCAATTTTGACCTCTACTTTGGAAAGGGATCCCTGCCCAAAAAAGCTGCTGCCATTCTCTAACCCAGAAACGGCAAAATCCATCTTGCTGATGTTAATTCTCTCGACTTTGTGCAGTTTGAGTCGAGATCTAGACCTGCTGAAGTTGAGATTGCCAATCTTGGCTGGTATCCAAAACCTTTAAAAAAGGCCGTTCCGACTCGGAAAAATCCTGCCAGTGGGCCTGCTGTTGGGAGAGCATCTCGGCGGTGGCATCGGCAATGTCGGCAGAGGGCTGCTGATCCCCATCGATGCAGCCGGCTGGGGCCAAGAGGGGCTGAGGAGCTGAGCTACGGCGTTGTAGGCGCTCCCGCAAAACAGGTTCAGGGGCGTAGCAGTGGAGAATGTGCAGCGGGATCCCTTGGCGTTGGGCCTGCTCAATGGCCATCCCCCGCAGCGCCTGCCGGTCGAACTTGGCATCCAGAATCACGGTGTAGCCTTCCTGGGCCAGCTCCACTCCCAACTGCACCAAGCGGCGGTAGGTTTTATCGGTCATCTCCGGGGTGTAAACCTCCGGCCCCCCCCGTTGCCGCAGAGGGATCCCGGCCAAATGCTTGCGCACCGCATCGGAGCGAATGTGAATGGCCCCCCGCTGACGGGCCAAGTGACGGGCCACCGTGCTTTTGCCGGATCCCGACAATCCTGACATCAGGAACAATTGCCCCTGCTTGGGGAGGGTGTATTCCCAGGCAAGACGGTAATAGCGGGCGGCGGTACTGAAGGCCGTGGCCTTAGCTTCCTCTGTTGCCGTGGGATCCTCCAGCAAAAAAGAGGCGACCTTGGCTCGCACGTAGGCTTGGCGGTTGAGATAAATAGGCAAGATCTTCAGCCCTTCCCAATCTCCGGTTTCTTCCAGGTAAGTGTTCAAATAGACGTTTCCCAGATCGGGGCGATGGCGGGCATCCAGATCCATCACCCCATAGGATACGTCGTACATGACATCCACAAAGCGGAAGGCTTCGTTGAACTCGATGCAATCAAAAAGCAGGATCTTCCCTTCCCAAAAACAGATGTTGCCCAGGTGTAAATCTCCGTGGCATTCGCGAATGCGGTTTTGTTCTATTCTTTGTTGAAAGAGCTCCTGCTGCTCGGCAAAAAAGCGATCGGTGTAGGCTTGGGTTTCTCGATATTGCTGAGCCGTTTGCGGGCCGCCGATGTAGCGCTGGGTTTGGGCGTAATTCTCGTCGAAGGCTTCTCGCACCCGTTCTGGCCGGCCAAAGCTGCGGATGTAATCGTTGGTCTCGGTTTGGGCGTGAAACCTCGCCACCACCCGCCCCAGCTCCTCCATCAAGGCCGGCGTCAGCTCTCCCCGCTCAAACAGGTTGCTGAACAGTTGCTCTTGGGGAAATTGCCGCATTTGCAGGGCGTATTCTACAGGCTCGCCGCTGCCGTTGAGCTGAAATCGGCCATCGGTCTGGACAATGGGCAAAACTTGCAGATAGAGGCCGGGAGCGCCGCGCTGGTTCATGCGCAACTCTTCTTGGCAAAAGTGGCGTCGCTTCTCCAGAGTGGTGAAGTTCAAAAAGCCAAAGTCCAAAGGCTTTTTCACTTTATAGGCATAGTCCCCTGTCAGCAGAATATAGGAAATGTGGGTTTGAACAAGCTGCACGGGATCCCGTACCGGATGAGGGTAGAAGGCGGGATCCAGCATCGCTTGGATCAAGGGGGGCAGGTGGGTATCGACCATGAAAAACGATAGAGATGGAAAAAGGGCTTGGACGGGGATCCCTATCTTCCGCCGACAGAGCAGATTGTCCTCCACCTATTCCTTAAAGGGCAAGGCGGCTTCTTGGGGGGAAAGACGGATGAGGCTGATCCCCTGCTGAATTAGCGTATCTTGAGCAGCGCTGGAAAGGGCGTAGGGCCAGACCAGATATTTGGTGTTGATGTAGTCTTGTCCGCGCTTGGCCAGGTTCACCTGTTCCGAGAGCATGCGCACGTCTGGCCCGCGGCTGATAGTGGCTTCGGCCCGGCGAATGCGCTGCATCAGTTGGCTGAACAGCTCTTGGGGCTGCTGCACAAACACCACAATGGCCAAGTCACAGGGGTTGTAATAGTTGCCGATGCCGCAGAGGAGCAGGGCTTCACTGGAGAGAACAAGGGTTTCTTGGTCTCCCAAGGCCACCACCGGATACAGAAAGGTGCGCACATCCTCCAGTTGCCAGTGGTTAAAAGAGTGGCTATCTACCTCCCCCCGCACCCAAGAGGAGATGGCAGGAAAAACTGCTTCGCTCAACAGTCGATAGGCCGTCTGGGGTCGCCCTAGCCAGCAGAGGGCATTTTCGTAGAAGCTCTCGTTCTCCAGCAGGTGGGGGGTGAGAGGAGCAACCATGGGCAGATCCTCAACGGGCTTTCTCCAGCATGCCTACTCGGGGATGGTTAAGGCAATTTTGCCCAGAACGGATCCCTGCTCCAGCAACCGGTGGGCGGCAGCCGCTTCGGCCAGAGGAAAGGTGTGGGTGAGCTGGATCCGCAGTTGGCCTTGGTCGATGAGGCGGGCACATTGCCTGAGGATTTCCGCCTGATTTTGCTGGGCGTTGATGAGGTTTTTCAGCATCGGGGTGAGCATCAGCTCAAATCCCACCCGCAGGTTGCGGTCGCGGGCCACCCGCCAGTCCGTCTCCGGAGCCGGAGCCAGCAGGGTGACGATATCTCCGTACACGCGCACTGCAGGAAAGGTCTGCTCCAACACCGCGCCGCCCAAGGTATCCAGGGCAAGATCCACCCCCTCCCCCCCTGTCCAGTCCAAAACGGCGCGCACAAAGTCTGTCTGCCGGTAGAAGATGGGCAAGCTGGCGCCTAGGGAATGGACAAACTCTGCCTTTTCCGGGGTGCTCACGGTGGTGGCCACTTTGGATCCCCGCAGACGGGCCAGTTGGATGGCCACATGGCCAACTCCACCCGCTCCCCCGTGGATGAGCACACTTTGGCCGGCCTGGAGACGTCCCCGGTCGTACAGCGCTTCCCAGGCGGTGATCAGCACCAGCGGGGCAGCGGCAGCTTCTGCAAAGCTCAGAGTTCTGGGCTTGGGGGCCACAAAACGCTCGTCCACCACGATCAGCTCAGCGTAATTCCCCGCCTGCTTGCCCAGACCCCCGTGGCAGAAGTACACCTCGTCTCCCACCGCAAAGTGCCTAACTCCGGATCCCACAGCTTCCACAATGCCGGCACCGTCACACCCCAAAATGGCCGGCATCTCTTCTGGATAAAAGGTGCCCCGTCGCCGCAGCTTGGTGTCGATGGGGTTGACGCCGGCTGCTCTCAAGCGGATGCGCAGCTCCCGCTCACCGCGAATCTGAGGTTCAGGTACTTCTCGAAGCTGCAGAACCTCTGGCCCGCCGGGCACACTCATGACTACGGCTTTCATGCGCTCAAGTTGATCAGTTCCAGTTGGATTGAACCGCTCAAAGGATGCAAGGTAGAGTTTGTTCCAGTGGTGAGGAGATTGGCGGTGTTGCTTTGCAACACTGCGGAGTCTTGCAGACGCTCTCCGTCCATTCTAGAGTCAGGCGTTACGCTACACCCCCAGCTCAAAGCCCCCATTGGGCGGAAAGGGCTGTGTCGAGAAATTCCCGAATTAGGGGCAGCACTTGTTCCCCATGCAAGGCAGGGATGGCGTGGCTGGCGCCGGGCAAGATCTTGAGCTGAGCCCCAGGGATCCCTTCTGCGTAGGTTTGGCAGTGCCAGAGGGGAATGGTGTCGTCCTGTTCGGCGGCGATCACCAGTGTGGGGGCCTGAATGTGTTGGAGATAACGTTCAACCGTATCGACGGCAGCTTGCGGGCGCAGACGTTGTCGAAGAAATTGCCGAGCGACTGGCTGTTGGCGCAGGGATCCGCGCAACCACAAGAGCTGGGCCAGTTGGTCTTCCCAATGCCACCAGCGGGCCAAGGGGGTGATCGCCCGCAGCAACCAATCTACCCAAGCGCTTTCCCAAAGCAAGGGCCGCAGATGGTTGTAGCGTCTCACAAAGCCGTCGTCGCGGATCCCGGCAGGAGCCAACAAGACCAATCCCCTCAGCGGATACCGTACTGCATAGGCCGCTGCCACCCATCCCCCAAAGGAATGGCCCACCAAAACCGGAGCAGGTAGGCCCAGCGTTTGGACAAATCCGCGCACAAACTCCACTTCTGCAGCGATGTCGTAGCGCAAAGCCGGTTGGCCAGACTGCCCGAACCCCAGCAAATCTAAGGCAATGCAGCGATACTCGTCTCCCAGCTCTTGCATCAGCGGCCACCAGTTGGCGTGAGTGGCCATAAAGCCATGCAGAAACAGCAGTGGGATCCCCTTTCCCCACTCTCGATAGGCAGCCCAACAGGACTCTGCCCCTGCGATGCTCAGCCCTTTCAATTCCACCCTGTGCAGCGGGATCCCTTGAACGCGGGCTTGTAACTCTGCCAAGCGCTGCGCCAAAGGCAGCCGTTCCAACAGCGTTTGCGTGGTCATCGGCTTATGGTTAGTAGACTCAGACAGATTCAGCAGATGCAGCTTTTTCCAAGGCAGCATTGGCTACAGCAAATGCACCCACACAGATGTATCTTTCGTATTTCTTTGAACAGGGATCCCACTTAACCCACGGAAATCTACCGGAGATCCCATCAAGTCGGAAAAGGCCGTAACGCATTGCAGCTCAACCAATCAACTGCAAATGGGGCGGGGGGGTTTTCAGCCAGTCTTGGCGGGTCAGCAGCCCCTGGAGAAAACGGGTGGCCGCCTGCGATTGATAGCGCTCTGGGTTAAAAGCCAGCCAGAGGGTACGCCGTATCTGCAGCCCTTCCACCACCAGCTTTTGGAACCGTCCCTGTTCCACATCGGATCCCACTGCCACCATGGACAGAAAGGCCACCCCCAACCCCGCCTGGACGGCATTTTTGATCGCCTCAATCGAGCTGAGCTCCAGCCGCACATTCAATTGGGCAGGGTTGATGCCGTGGCGATTCAGTACCCGATCGATGGTTTGCCGGGTGGACGACTGGGGATCCAAGGTGATGAAGGGCAAAGCCAGCAGATCCACAAGCGCAGGAGAGTCGATGGCACAGCCGGGGGCACCGACCAACACATATTCATCTTCCGCCAGAGCCATCACCTTCAAGTGCCGCTGCAGCTCAAAGGGGATCTCCCCGCCAACAATGGCCACGTCCAATTGGCCGTCCACCAACTTCTGGGCAATTCGCCGCGTGGATTGCACCAAGAGCTGCACGGAAATTTGTGGGTAGCGGCGGTGATATTGCGCGATCAAAGAAGGCATTACATAGGTGCCCACCGTTTGGCTGGCCCCCAAAACCAGATGCCCCCGCTCCATTTCTTGCAAATCCGCCAGCGCCTCGATGGTTTCACGGCACAGCTTGAGGATGCGCTCGCTGTACTGCAGCAGCACTTTCCCGGCATCCGTCAACTCCACCTTGCGCCCACTGCGGTCGAACAGCACCACTCCCAACTGTCGCTCCAAGTTCTGCACTTGCAAGCTGACGGCAGGCTGGGAGACAAACAGGCTATCGGCAGCACGGCGAAAGCTACCCTGCTGGGCAATTGCCCGCACAATGAGGAGCTGATCTAAGGTAAATGGCAACTCATCCGCCATAGGGAACTCCAAACCCCACAGTGGGATCCCTGAGGAGCTGGGCAGACTACGCTTGGAAACCCACACGAGATCATCATAAACAAGGGAGAAATCCCAAGAGAACGGTTCAACCCTTTCCCGGCAGCTCGGCTCTGAGGGGTGACCAACCAAGATGTGGAGAGGAAAGCTCAGAATCTTCAGGCTGTTTCACTGCCCTTCGGAGCAGCTATGCCCACAATACCTACCTCTCACCAACCGGCGGAAGATAGCTGTTGAGAATAATTATCAACGCTCTGCGTTTGGCTTGGTCTCTAGCGAGGGCCGTAGGTTGTCCAGTAGCCGCGTCCTTGTCTTTTGGCTGCATCGGCAGCTTCGGTGAGAATGGGGCCGTACTTCAAGCCATCGGTTTGAGGCGACAACAGGCCGTGCCCCAAAAACAGCATTTCCTGGTTGATGAGGGTGTTGGCTTGCCAAACGTAGGCAGGCAAGGTGGGAGCAGGGGCTAGGGCAGGATCCAACTCCAAAAACACCTCACGTCCCAGCAAAGCAGTCTGCAAATATTGGCCGGCATTGTAAACTGCCAAAGGGGTTTGTCCGCGCAACTCTGTCCAGTTGGGGTTGATCGGGTCAGGCAAGGGATCGATCCCAATCAGTTGCACCAGCCGCAAATTCAAGTCTCCTTCAAGCTGGACAACCAGGGTGTTGTAGTTGACCACCCGAACCACGGCTGCACGTTTGAGGTCGCGCAGATCTGGACGCGCCACCAATGTTAAAGCCCAACCGGGCAATGTCGAGAATATCAAAGGCAAGGCCAGAAAGCTGCCCAGCTTGATCAGGCTCCGTCCATTGGATACAAGCGAGGATCTGGAGCCGGGGGAAGTCGCAGCAGAACGCAGGGATTTTTGCAGCATGGACTTTAGCCGTTGCATGGCGGACTTGACGATAGGGATGGTTCGCATGGTTGACCTTTGGATCTCACACTGCCCTCACACCGCTGCCCACTGGGCCTCAATGCGGGATCCGGCTCACCTGCCGTCACTCTACAAAAAACTGGAGTAGATGGGTCAGGTAGTTGGTCATTTCGATTCAAACTAGGACACTCTACCCACACCTAAAACGTTGGTCGCGTCGTCGCGTCTTCGCGTCAGCGTTGCGGAGCAATAATGCAGGGATCCCTAGGGCTCTTTTCAGTAGCCCAGGCATCTCACCCTAATCTGAAATAACGGCAAACTGGCCTATTGCCTCGGTTCCTAGCTCCCTTCTTCCCCTTGGGAGAGGGGTCGGGGGTGAGGGACAAGCAACTATTGTTGTCCAATCTTCAAATCTCTTAAAAGCGCGGCCCCCAGAGGGTAGCAGGGTTCTTTTCGACTGCTTCGGACAAGAGGGAGTTGACCAGCACGGTTACCAACCCCAGTCGATTGCCCGCCAAAATATCCGTCAACAGGCGATCGCCCACCATAGCCACTGCTTCTACCGGCAAGCCCATCTGGGCTACGGCCCGCCGCAAGGCCCGCCGTGAGGGTTTCCCAGCGCGGTGAATGTAGGGCAGGTTCAGGCTTTCTCCGATTTGTTGGATGCGGCTGCGATTGAGGTTGTTGCTCACCAGCCAAATTTGAAAGTGCGGACGCAACTGCTCCAGCCAAGCAGCCACAGCGGGATCCACCTCCGCCTGTCGAATGGGCACCAGTGTGTCGTCCACGTCAAAGATGATGCCTCTCACCTGCCAAGACCACAGATCCTCTGCCCGCAGCCGCAGGACGGTACCGGCTACTACTACATCCGGTTGCAGGAGCTTGAACCAAGGTTTGTGTACCATCCGCTCCGAAAGACCTACGAAACGCTAACAAACACTGCCAGAGTGTTCAGTGCCTGCCGCGCTTCTGCTTCCTTCCTGCTTCAGCGACCCATGACTAGCGGCAGAGTTCACCCCCACCACCCCGCCAGAGGAGTCTCCACAGGCGTCACTTCCCCCAGAGCTTGGGGTAGTTCTGTACCACCGCAACAGGTTTAGGGCTGCATTCAAGTCGCGGTCTAGCTCCAGACCACAACACGGGCAGCAAAACACCCTTTCCTGCAGTGGCATCTTCTGTCGGTGCCCACACCCTGAACACAGTTGGCTGGACGGATAAAACCTATCCGCCACCACCACCTGACAGCCGTAGAGCCGGGCCTTGTACTCTAGCCGTCGCCGTTCGCGATAGCGGGACGGAGTCCTCAACTCGTAGAACCCACAGTCTGACAGGGATCCCGCCAGCTTGCGGTTCTGGAGCAGGTTCTTTACCTGCAAGTCCTCTACCACCACCACCCGGTATCTCTTGGCCAGGTAAGTCGTCAGCTTGTGCAGACTGTCTTGCCGGATGTCTGCCACCCGCTTGTGAGCTTTGCCCAACTGCACCACCGCCTTCTTGCGGTTGGTGGATCCCTTCTGCTTGCGGCTCAGCCGCCGTTGCAGCCTAGCCAGCCGCTGCCTGGCCTTGCGGTAGGGCTTGGGATTCGCAAATACTTCCCCGCCGGAGCAGGTGGCCAGGTGATGGATACCTAAGTCCACTCCCACCACCTCTCCGGTCTTCTCCACCTGGGGTGTTGGAGCTTCGTACTTGAAGGAGATGTACCAACGCCCAGCGCGAAGGCTGATGACCACGTTCTTGGGTGTGGTCGCCGGAAGCAGCTCTGCACAGCGCAGCCAACCAAATATGGGCACCTTGATGCGGTTGCCAGAAATGCGGATGCTGCCTTCTAGGTAAAAGCTGTCCTGCACCCCCTTGCGCTTGAAGCGGGGAAACTGACCTAGCCCCTTGCGCCAGCGCTTAAGGGCCTGCTCCAGGTTGCGGAGTGCCTGCTGAGGGGCGCATTTGGAGACCTGGTAGTACCAGGGATGCGCTTGCTTCACTTCAGCTACCAGGCGCTTGTGCAGGTCAATGGCGGTGGGGAGTTTTTGCTGGTTCTCCAGGGCTTGCCGACAGACCTCTAGGCCCCAGTTGTAGGCGTGGCGGGCTACCCCAGCATGTTGAGCTGCTAGAGTTGTTTGCTTGTGGTTGAGGATGAGTTGTGTTTGGAAGCCCAGTAACATGTCCGCCACACCGCAAAGCGTCCATGAGTTTCGTGCAACTTTTGGCTTGGCGCTCACCAGCCTCTTCCAGCTTTAGGTAGCCAATGTTGACTACTGTAAGGTTTTCGGCCTACTGCTGTCAGCCCTCCTCGGCTAAGGACTTGGTTGAGGACTGTGGGGGGATTCCTGGGCAGCTTGTCGGCGCTCTTGAATAATTTGCAATTGGGCTGCCTCGTGCTCTGCTAGGGTTTTGCTGAAAACGTGGGTGCCATCGTAGCGGGCCACAAAGTAGAGATAGTCGGTTTGCTCAGGCTGCAAAACGGCTTTTAGGCTGGCCAAGCCCGGACTGGCGATGGGACCAGGGGGCAAGCCCGGGTTGAGGTAGGTGTTGTAGGGAGAGGGGGTGCGCACCTCCGCAAGGGTGAGGCGGCGATCTGGGGTTTGCCGGATATTCAAGGCATATTCCACCGTCGGATCGGCTCCCAGGGGGATCCCTTTCTTAAGCCGGTTCAGGAAGACACCTGCAATCAAAGCGCGTTCTTCCGGCACCACGGCCTCCCGCTCCACAATGCTGGCCAAGGTGACCCACTCGTGCAGAGACAGGGAAGGGGTATGTTGGCGGAACAGGGGCAGGGCCACCGCGACAAATCGCTGCAGCATGGCGTTGACCACTATTTGGGCCTTTTCTTGATCCGGCAGGGATCCCTCCACCTGTTCGATGGGGAAAAGATAGGTGTCTGGGAACAGGTAGCCTTCTAGAGAGCTCAAGTGGGGGGGCAGCCAATCGAGGGGGGGAATCACCCGGGTCACGGCAATGAAGGCATCGGCTGCCAGCCAGTTGCGCTGGGCCAGAGCCTCTGCCATTTGCTCGATGCGCCAACCCTCCGGGATGGTCAGACGTCTTTGCAGGATCCTTCCCTGCCGCAGTTGCTGGGCCACGGCCAGCATGTCCTGGTTGGGATCCAAAGCGTAGGTGCCCGCCTGAAACACCCAGTCGCGCCCGAAGGTGCGGCTCCACAGCTCCCAAGCCAGAGCTGAGCGAATCACCCCTGCTTGGCGCAGTTTTTGCCCGATCAGACGGCTGCTGCTGCCCGGCTGGATTGTTACTTGGATCGGTTCTGGGCCGCCCACCGGCTGGAGCCAGGTCTGCCACTGCCAGTAGCCCAATCCCCCGACCAGAACCAACAGGAAAATCAAGCTCTGCAAAAGACGCCGACCCCAGCGTTCGCGTAAGCGTTGCTTAGCGACATGGGGTGCCGCAGGCACAGCGCTTTGGGCAGCAGAGCATTTGGGCGAGACGGGATCCTTTTGGGCCGAATGCTGAACCTGATCTGTCATTGCCTTTCCCTCCAAACGGCCTGAGCACACCCTTGAGCCAGGCTATCCTTCGGACTCAATCCTGGCTAGGGCGTCGCCGGACTCTCAAGGCCGATTTCCCCCCTAACTTGGGATCAACTCTCCTGGGCTGGGGATCCCGTTGTTCTCGACCGTCCGCTGTCCGATCCAAGTGCCGATGGGTTCTCCCTGCACCACTCGATAAATATTGCCAGGGGTAGTCAGGTCAAAGACCACGATGGGCAATTGATTTTCCTTGCAGAGGGCGATGGCGGTGCTGTCCATAACCCGCAGATCGCGGTTCAGCACATCCTGATAGCTGAGGACATCGTAGCGGCGGGCCTGAGGGTGAGTCTTGGGATCCGCATCGTAAACTCCGTCCACCTTGGTGGCTTTGAAAATCACCTCGGCATCGATCTCCGCCGCCCGCAAGGCCGCAGTGGTATCGGTGGTGAAGAAGGGGTTGCCAGATCCTGCCCCAAAAATCACCACCCGCCCCTTTTCCAGGTGACGAATGGCGCGGCGACGAATATAGGGCTCCGCCACCTCCTGCATGGCGATGGCCGTCTGCACCCGGGTGGGGATCCCGGCTCGCTCAATGGCATCCTGCAGGGTTAAGGCGTTGATGACGGTGGCCAGCATCCCTACGTAGTCGGCAGAAGCCTGATCCATCCCTTGGGCAGCCGCCTCTTTGCGCCCGCGCCAGATGTTACCCCCTCCCACCACAATCGCCACCTGCACACCGGCCCGTACCACTGAGGCCACTTCGCCGGCAATGGACTTCAAGACCTCGGGGTCGATCCCGTAGGGGCGCTCCCCCATCAGGGCTTCACCACTCAACTTCAGTAGAATCCGTCGATATTTCATGCTTATCCGCTCCGGCCCACCCCTGCATACGATAGCAGGTTTGTTGAACTAGCTCCGCTCACAGGATTGACCGACAGAGCATCTCGACAAAAACAACCTTACTGCTGTTCTTCGCCAGCGCTGGCCTCGTTGTCGCGGGGGGCAGAACGGAAGCGGCGGCCATTGCGAGCACGACTTTTTTGGAACTGTTTGGCATATTCGCGGTTGCGCTCGGCTTTTTCCCGCTTCAGGTTGCGTTTTTTGGCCATGCTGGTTTTCCTAACCGGCTATCCGGTATGTGGTGGAGTGCTGAAATAAGGCGCTCCCCATCGTAACATGCCTGGTTGGAACTTTTCTGGGGCTTTCTGCTCAACCGGCTATTGGCAGGGATCCCCACAACAAGACTAGGCCCATCACAACAAACCCCACGCCTGCCAGGGTTTTGATCCAGCGAGGTGGGATCAGGCGGGCCACCCAAGCTCCTGCCCACACCCCAATTAGGCTGGTGCTGATCAAAGCAGCAGCAGCGCCCAAAAAGATTACCCCAGCGTTTTGCGAGCGGGCACTGAGGAGCAGGGTCGCCAATTGGGTTTTATCGCCCATTTCGGCCAGCAGAATCGAGCCAAAGCTCACTAGGGCGGCCCGTCCGGCCATTTGCCGCAGCAAAAAAGATGGAGTTTGGCTGTCGTTGTCTTGGATCAACACGTTCCTCGGTTGTTCTCCACTCTGTCCTGCCGGGTTGGCATCGGCTGCTCAGGGAGGCTAGCCCTCTGGGAGCTTGTTCCCCCGCCACTCCTGCCATAATACATAGCCCCCGATCATCAGGAACCCTGCACCCGCCAACCATTGTAGCCAGCCCGGGGGAATGACTTGGCCCAGACCTTCTCCCAGCACCACGCTGAAAAAACTGGCGGTCACCAAGGCACCGGCGGAACCGAAAAAGATCGCCCAAGGCGATTGGGATTGGGCACTCATGAGCAAGGTTGCCAACTGGGTTTTGTCGCCCATTTCCGCCACAAACACGGTTAAAAAAGTAACAAACCAGAGTTGCAGTGGGGATCCCTCAGGAAGATTGCTGTCGGAAGAGGGGGGGTTAGGGAGGGGCGGTGTCGTCGGAAGTCCAATCTCGGGGGCGGAAGACAAGGCCAAACTCTCCCCGGCAGGCTGGAAATCCACAGCGGATCCATCCCCGTAGAGATAGTGCTGCCCAACGGCCAAGAAACCGAAACAGAGAGCCGAGGACAAAACAATCAGCCCCAAGCCCAGGGCCATTTGCCCCTGCCAAGAACGCGGCGCAGCCATGGCGTCAGACCCTAACCACCGACATGCAGCTTATCCTGTTTTCAGCCGGTTCTGGAGAAGGCAAGAGCGCTAGAGTAGAAGAATCAGGGGCGTTGGCCGAGCGGTTTAGGCAGCAAACTCATAATTTGCCTTACACAGGTTCGATCCCTGTACGCCCCATCGGGAATTGCTGGACGAGGTTTCTGGGTTGAGGGCTGTTGACAGCGGGCCAAGTCGATCTCAATTCCCAAACTGGGAGGGCGGACATAGGACTGCGTTCCGCTAACGCGACCGAGGTCACTCTGGGCTGAGAGAGAACCGGTTGGGCACAGTTTCAAAGACGCGGGTTCAGCTCTGTGCGGGATCCCGTATCTCCAGAGCGAGGGATCCAACGCTCAGGCAAGGTGGCAGGGGATCCCCATTGGGACTGGAGCTGGCTGAGGAATTGTCCCTGCTGGGTGCGAAAGCCGACCAGATCGGATCCGCCATTCATCAGGGCAAACCAGATGTCCCCCTGCTCGGTTGGCAATACACCCGCCAAGGTGCTGACGCTCCTCAAGGTGCCCGACTTGGCAATTAGGATCCCTGGCAACAGACGCCGCTCCAACACTCCCACATCTTGGCCAACGACGGCAAAAGCATCGGCAAGAGAGAGCCCCTGCTCCTCCAGAAGAGATTGGATCGCTCGAAGCAAAGCTACATTGGCCCGCGGAGAAATGCGGTTTTCCACCCCCAACCCGGAACCATTGATCAGGTGTAGCTCTTCGGGCGGGATCCCGGTGATGGCTCGGGCAATTTGCGCCACCTGGTCAGCACCCCCCACCGCATCGGCCAACATCTCGGCCATGGAGTTGTTGCTGTAGAGGTTCATCAGCTTGACCAGGTGAATGAGGGGGGGGGACTCATGTCTGAGCAAAACCTGAGCGCCGGGCGGGATCTGCTGGGCAACCCGCACCGAACCCAAGATCTCCACCTGCGGTCTGGGTGTGCCGGGGGGTAAGGTTTGAAATTGGGCCTCCGCCTCTGGCGGCCAGCGCCGCGCATCCAGCCCCTGCCGCAACAGGGATCCCGATTGCGCCACATCCCGGGAAAAGTTCATGTAAAAGCGGCCCACCACCACCAGATCCCCGCGCACCTGGCGGATCCCATGAGCACTGAGCAGGTTGCCGACGGAGAAGGCTTCCTCCCAGACAAACAAGGGATCCTCCCCCCCCAGAACCCAGAGATCCCCCTGTAGAACTCCCTCAGCAGTTAAGGGGCCAGTGGCCAGCCAGGTGGTAACAAAGCGGTGCTGCGGGCCAAAGTGCTGCAAAGCGGCCAGTGTCGTTGCCACCTTGGTCAAAGAAGCTGCCGGCAAGGGTGTGGATCCCTGATGCTGTCCCAAAACAAGGATTCTGTCCCGCTGAGGCGAAGGATCCTCCATCTGCAGCCAAACCCCCTGAGCTGTGGGCGAAAACCCCCGACCGGCCAACTGAGCCAGATAAGTTTCCACCTGAGGTTGCAGGGATCCCTGCTCCGTCGCCTGGGAATGGGGAGACAAACCCAGCAACAGAATTGCCGCCGAGAACAGTCCAACCCAGCTGGAAACCAGCTGTCTGCTGGGCCAGCCCCGCAGATGTCGTTCGCGATGGCGGCGCGGTTCCCCTGCCATAGGCATAGCGCGTTTCACGGGAAGCCCCCTCTGAACATCCCAACGGTGGAGGGGACGGATCCCTCAGCTCGTCAATTCCCAGCCACCCTCTTCCACAGGCTCTACATCGATGGTGCCGGGGGGCGTTTGCCGATAAAAACGTCCGTCTGCAACAAACAGCGGCTCTCCACAATTGGGGCAAAAGAAATGGCTGCCCTCAATGGCTTGCGATTCTGACCCACACACCGGGCAGCGATCCGTCGTGATCCAGCGGCGCGCCCACCAGCGAAAGGCCAGGAGCACCAACACCGGCAAGGACAGCAAAAGCAGCAACAGGGCCACCAATCCAGTGACCAGCCACCCCAGCCCGACACTGGTCAGCAAAGCTGCCAACGCCAGGGATCCCAGCCAGAACCCCCAGCCACCCAGAGAAATGGAATAGGTTTTGGGCTGCTCAAACCGCATTTTCGTTTTCCTTCTCCGATCACTACGCTTGCCAACGCTGTCAGGATGCCGCGGGCCTTTTCTTGAGTATGTTAGCCTAGGCGCGCCCGAACACCAGAAACAGTCCGCCACATGGCTCTGCTCTGTAGGCTAGCTCATCCCGGATGGATGAGGGATTGGGTTTCCCGCACCCTTCCCGAGGCTCTCCCGGCAGCCCATGCGCCTCAGTTGCGTCCCTGTTCTATTGGGCCTGAACTGAGCCTGAACGATGTCTTCAGCAACCAAGTCGGGTGGTGTCGTCATAAATGAAGTTATTATCAATTACAGAACTTATTGACTGTTACGGCGACGTTGCCCAACAGCGGAGGGGCGGCATCATGGTCTACACCGAAGAGGCGTTCAAGGCAGAGCTCAATGCCAAAGGCTGGCGAGCCACTCGGCAGCGGGAGATCATCCTGCAAACGTTTCAAAACTTGCCTGAGGGCACGCATCTGAGCGCGGAGGAGTTGCACAAAAAGTTGCGGGAAGAAGGCCACAACATTAGCCTTTCCACCATTTACCGCACCGTCAAGCTGATGTCCCGCATGGGCATTTTGCGAGAACTGGAACTGACCGAAGGGCACAAACATTACGAGATCAACCAGCCGGCCCCCCACCACCACCACCATCTGGTGTGCGTCAAGACCAACAAGGTGATCGAGTTCAAAAACAACGCCATTCTTAACATCACCCAGAAGGTGGCAGAAAAGTACGGTTTCAAAGTGTTGGATTGCCAGCTCACCATTATTGGTATCAGCCCAGAAGGGCAGCGCTCGATTTTGTAGCCAAAAATTCCCAAAGCTCAGGCTCTCCCAGAAGGGGAACTGTACTGGGCTGGTAGGAGGATGGGGATCCCGTCAACGGGAGGAAATGCCAGAATAGCTCCCGTGAGGCCAATCGGCAGTCGGCAACCGAGGCAACAGTTGAATGGTTGATGAATAGTTGATCTTCTTCACCCCACTAGATCCGGGAGAGGGCCATGAACGAACAGGAAGTGGTGCAGTGGCTGGAGCAGGCGCTGGCCAATCCCCGCCTTAGGTTACAGGCCAAAGCCCAACCGCTCCAGGAGAGTCCCAAGGCTTATGCCCTCGTCATTATGATCAACCGCCCTGCCGGCCTTGCTCTCAACTATGAGGAGTTGACGGCCTGGTTCCAGAAGGCGATTCCCACTCGCTACCCCCAAGTCAAACGGTTGGCCCTCTACAGCCGCCCCATGGGCCAGCAGGCTGCCGACTGGAAAACTCAGGTGAGGCTGGATCCGGAGCCGGCGACAGACAAGGTGGATCCCGGTCGTGTTAGCAGTGCAGAGCACTTTACCGCTACGCGACCCTCTCGCGAACCCGTCAGTGGGACGGAGTCCCCGGAGAGTCCGGATCTAAGCCGCCACTGCTTTGTCAGCAATCGCCAGTTGCTTACCGCCGACCTTCCTCAGCCGCCTGGTTTGCTCCGCCAGGCGGTTTTGGGTTTTCACGGCCTCACTTCTGGGCAAAAGCAGGAGGTTCTGCCCCTCCTGCCCACCTTGTTTCGCAATCCCAGCGCCGTCTCGACGGTGATGTTATCGGTGGAAGCGGCCTTGTGGCTGGAGCCTCTGAAAAGCCTGAATCCTCACGAGCTGCGTCTATTGAGCGTTTGGCTGAGCCGCTATTGCTTCAACCCCAGCCGCACCCTAGCGGAATTGGATCCCGCCACCTCAGGTCTCAAAACCGGACAAACCAAGCGCAGCTACCGCGCCCCTCAGGTGGGGGTTTCGCTAATGTTGGCCAGCTTTGCCGGCAACCTGACAATGGCCGCAGGCGTGACTCTGAGCCTGTTGTTTGGCATGGTGTTTGTGCTTTTCCTGGCCATCTTGGGCGTCTCAGAGGGGGGATTTTCCTTGGGCTTTTTCATCCTTGCCGTTCTGCTCACCCTCGCCTTCAACGCTTTGATTTTCTTCTTGTCTCCCTGGCTGATGGACTGGATCCAGCACAGCCTCTATGGCACCGAGTGGGTGAGCTTGGCGGAAATCGGGCGTCGCAGCCCAGAGAGTGCGGAGGTCATTGAACGGGTCTGCCGACAGTACAAGCTGAAGCAGCCGAAGCTGGGGCTGATCCGCGACCAAAACCCCACCGCCTTCACCTATGGCAGCCTGCCGGACACGGCCCGCATTGTTGTCAGCGAAGGATTGTTCACCTACTTGGAAGATGAGGAGGTGGCTACAGTTTACGCCCACGAGCTGGGGCATGTGATCCACTGGGATTTCGCCGTCATGACCCTGGCTTCCACGCTGGTGCAGATTCTCTACCTTCTTTACGTCTACATGCGGGATGCGCGCGACAACGGCAAAAGGGGCAGCCTCCGCTCCCTGGCCTTGGTCGCCTACTTTTTCTATGTGGCCGGCTCCTACTTGTTGCTGTATCTGTCGCGGGTGCGGGAGTACTTTGCCGACCACTTTGCTGCCGAAACCACCGGCAACCCCAATGGGCTCTCGCGGGCTTTGGTGAAAATTGCCTACGGCATTGTGCAAGAGGGAGAGCGGGAGCGGGATGAGGAAACCCGACAGCGCAGTGCTCGCCTGCTGGAAGGAACGCGGGCTTTGGGGATCTACGATGCCAAGGCGGCTGTTACGGCGGGGACGGCCTACCGGGTTGCCTCGGATCCCGGCCAGGTGGGCAGGGTATTTTTGTGGGATCTGTTTAACCCTTGGGCCTGGTGGATGGAGCTGAACTCCACCCATCCCCTCACGGGCAAACGGGTGCGGGCGCTGGGCACCTATGCGGAGCAACTGGATCTGCCGGTGGAGTTCGATATGGCCAGCGTGGTTGCCCAGGGCAAGCAGCTCAACCGGCAACAGCTCTACGGGAACTTCCTCCTGGATGTGCTGCTGTTGAACGCCGAGTGGCTGGGGGCGATTGTGGGGGCGCTGCTCGGGATCCCGGCCTTGCAGGTGGGCTTCTATGAAATGTTTGCCGGGCTGACCCTGATGGGGGTGGGCTTGGGCCTGCTGCTGAAGATGACGGTGATGTACCCCAGTCTGGAAAACCCGCCGGCGTTGACCGTGCTGAAGGCGATGAGCAATCCCTACGCCAGCCCTCTGCGTGGGCTGCCAATGCAGTTGGAAGGGCGGGTGATCGGGCGAGGGGATCCGGGCTATCGCTTTGGCTCCGATCTCAAGTTCCAGGATAAGACCGGCATGATCTTCCTACGCTATGCTTCCCGCTTTGGGCCGCTGGGCAACTTCCTGTTCGGGGCGTACCAGGCAGGGGGGTTGATCGGCCAAGAGGGATCCGCAGTGGGGTGGTTCCGACGGGGGGTGGCCCCTTACCTGGATCTGGCCCGCTTCCAAACCCGCCATGGCCAACTACTCACCAGCTACCATCCCTTCTGGCAAGCTGTCTGGGCTGTGCTGTTGTTGGTGGTTGCCCTGCTGGCAATGCTGCTGTTCTAGAGGATCCCGATCCTCAGTAGCCAAAAGCTTGCCTAGGCCATTTGAGATTGGCTACTTTTGCCCACCGTTGACGCGGGCGTAGTCGTCGCTGAAGCGGACGATATCATCTTCGCCCAGGTACTGGCCATTTTGCACCTCAATAATCACCAGAGGGATGACGCCGGGGTTTTCCAGACGATGCTTGGTGCAAGGGGGCACATAGGTGGATTGGTTGGCCGTAATGAGCTTTTCTTCGTCTCCGCAGGTGACCTTGGCGGTGCCGGCAACGACGATCCAGTGTTCGCTGCGATGGTAGTGCAACTGCAGGCTAAGGCGATGCTTGGGCAAAACCACGATCCGCTTGATTTTGTAGCCAGGGCCCTCTTCCAGCACTGTAAAGCTCCCCCAAGGCCGACTTTCAGCATTGCTCTCGATCAGCTTGTTGAGGGTTTCGGCAGAGAGGGAAGGCGAAGGTTTTTCCGGTGAGGCCAGATTGGCATTGGGGGTTTCCAGCATGGGATGCTCTCCTTGGGAGGCCTACCTGTAGCTTATCTCAACAACCAACTCGGGGTCTGTTTGTTTATCTTTAGACCCACCAACAGATCGGCTTCAGCTCCTGGGGATCCCCAGCCAATTCGGGCTTGCCAGGGCAGTGGCTAGAATCCTGTGGAATCATGAATAAAGATCTCTGCAAAAAGGCCACTTCCCCATGCGTTCTTCCTCTTCTGTCCCTTCTTACCCGGTTCACATCCATGACCGCCAACGGGACACTCACTATCTAATCCAGGTGCCGGCGGATCAATACATTTTGGCCAGCGCCGAGGCCCAAGGGATCCAACTGCCCTTTGCCTGTCGCAACGGCGCCTGTACCACCTGTGCGGTGCGGGTACGGCGGGGATCCCTGTACCAGCCGGAAGCCATGGGCATTTCGCGGGAGTTGAAGGAGCAGGGGTATGGGCTGTTGTGCGTGGGCTATGCCCGCTCGGAGCTCTGGGTAGAAACCCAAGATGAAGATGAGGTGTACGAGCTGCAATTTGGGCGCTACTTCGGCCAGGGGCAGGTCAGGCCAGGGATCCCCATCGAGGATGAGTGATGTCTTCTTCGGCACCGGTTTCGTCTCAACAACTGTCGCCGGATCCCTTGCCCTCTCAGCCGAGGGGCTGGCTGCTGGCGGCAGCGGCGCTGATCCCGGTGAATCTGGCCCCCAGCTTGCTGTTGGCTTTGGTGGGAACGATTCAGGGTTATACCCGCTGCGGTGGCCGGATCCTGCGGGATCCTCTATTTGGACTGGCGGCTCTCCTGAGCCTGGCTGCGGTGGGAGTGGCCTTTTGGGGGGAGGATTGGCGACTGAGCCTGCCGGGGATGTTCAACTACTGGCCTTTTTTATTGATGCTGCCGGCCTTTGCCGGTGCGCTGGCCTCTCGCGGTAGCGGGACGGAGTTCCATCCTGTAGGCCGTCGGCGTTTGGCCCAGATGTTGGTGTTGGGCAGCGGGCTGATGCTGCTTTTGGGTTGGGGAGAAGTGCTGTGGGAATGGCAGGGGCACTTCTTCTTGGGGCCGGTTTGGATCACGGGGGTTGCCGGGGGAGAGCGACCGGCGGCAGCTTTTACTTCCCCCAATATCCTGGCCATCTACCTGGTGATCCACCTGTGTTTGGCGGCAGGGCTGTGGCTGGATCGAGCCGATAGAGACTGGCCACAGGCAGTAGGGCTGGGAGCTGTGCTGGGGCTGGGATCCCTCTTGTTGCTGCTGACGGCCTCTCGCAACGGCTGGGGAGCGGGGGGGCTGGCGCTGGTGATAGGGCTGGCCCTACGGCGCTGTTGGTGGGGGATCGGGATCTTGGTCGGCATAGGGTTGGCTGGTTTGGCTGCTGCTTGGGATTGGCCGGGCTGGCGGGCCGTAGTGCCCCGATTGATTTGGAGCCGTCTGGCAGACACCTTCGATCCTCAAGCGCTCTACTTTAGTTCCACCGCCAACCGGCTGGATGCTTGGCAATTCGCCCTGCAGATGGTGCAGGAGCGGCCCTTGACCGGTTGGGGCTGGCAAAGCTTTGCCGCTCTTTACAATGCTCAAGATCCGCCGGAGCTGCTGGGCCATTGCCACAATTTGTACCTGCACCTGGCGGCTGAGGGTGGGATCCCGCTGTTGCTGGGCCATCTGATCCTGTGGGGCTGGATTTTGGCGCGGGGATGGCAAGCTTGGCGGCGCTCGCAAGAAAGCGTCCTGTTGGGGATGCTGCTGGCCTTGACGGCATTTTTTGCCTCAGGGCTTTTGGACGTGGTGATGTTGGATGGCCGCATTCACCTGCTGGTAACCTTACTCTTGGGGGCAGTTTGGGGAGCCAGCCTTGAGCGGCAAAGGGACTCCATCTCCGGCAAAGAGCAAGCCCAGAGAGGTTACCGTTGAGTGCTGCAATGGGATATCCCTTAGCTGGCAGTGAGCCCGGAGTCCATCAGTTGCTCACCGATTTTTGCGACGCGGAAGCAAGCTACAGCCAAGGGGCAGTTTACCTGTAGAGGGTCTTTGCGGTGAACCTGTACCGAGATGTGTTGTGGCCTCTGCTTTTTTCTGGGCTGAGAGCCGACCCGGAAGCGGTCAAGATGGGCCTGCTGCGCGCCTTGCATTGGATCGATGCCACCCAGGCCACCGGGATCCTATCGGCTCTGGAGCGACTGTTTTGCTACCGGGATCCCCGGCTATCGGTGTCGCTGTGGGGCCTTACCTTTCCCAATCCCCTTGGGTTGGCTGCGGGCTTCGACAAAGATGGCCTGGCTCTGGGCGTCTGGCCCAGCCTGGGGTTTGGTTTTGTAGAGGTGGGCACCGTCACTCCTCAGCCCCAACCGGGCAACCCCAAACCTCGCCTGTTTCAACTGCCCCAAGATCGCGCTGCCCTCAATCGCATGGGCTTTAACAATCAAGGGGCGGCGGCTCTGGCCGAACGGTTGCGTCGGCTACACCAACGTCCCATCCCCATCGGAATCAACCTGGGCAAAGCCAAAATCACCCCCCTAGAAGAAGCGGCTGCCGATTACCTGGCCAGCTTCCGGCTGCTCCAGGATCTGGGGGACTACTTTGTGGTCAACGTCAGCTCCCCCAACACGCCGGGGCTGCGATCCCTGCAAGCTGCTGAGCAACTGGAGCCCATCCTATCTGCCTTACAGCGGGAAAATCAGAAGCGAAAACCCCTCCTGGTGAAGATCGCCCCCGATCTGGACTGGCCCGACATTGACAGCATCCTGGAGCTGGCCCAAGACCATCAACTGGCCGGGATTGTGGCCACCAACACCACCCTGCGCCGCGATAACCTGAAAACCCGTTTCCTGCCTGGCCGCGGGATCCCCTTCGCACCAGCGGAGTCTAGGCCAATCCTTGCAGAAGCCGGCGGGATCAGCGGTGCCCCCTTGCGGGAGCGTTCCACCCAAGTCATCCGCTACATCCACCGCTCCACCCAAGGAAAATTGCCCATCATCGGAGTGGGGGGCATCTTCACCTTGGCCGACGCCTTGGAGAAACTGGAAGCGGGAGCCAGCCTGCTGCAGGTCTACACCGGCTGGGTTTACGAAGGGCCGGGTATGGTGCCGCAATTGCTCCGAGGCCTAGCCCGCTCTTCTCCCCCCAGCCCTGATGTTACACTTCCCCCAGAGAATACCCCTGTGGGTCAGATCCAGGCGTAAGATCGTTAGGGATCCCTGAGGAAGCTTGCCGGTGAACCTGCTGCAACACCTCTTCAAAACCCCCCATCCGGTCATTGGGGTGGTTCATTTGTTGCCGCTGCCCACCTCACCCCGTTGGGGGGGGGACTTGGAATGGGTGATCGCTCAGGCAGAACAGGCAGCTACTGCCCTGGCTGCAGGAGGGGTAGACGGGATCCTTGTCGAGAACTTTTACGATGCCCCCTTTGCCAAGGATCGGGTGGACGCAGCGGTGGTCAGCGCCATGACCGTCATCGTCCAGCGGCTGAAAACCCTGGTCTCGCTGCCGGTTGGGATCAACGTCTTGCGCAACGATGGCTGCAGTGCTCTGGCAATTGCCGCCTGCGTGGGGGCGCAGTTCATCCGGGTGAATGTGCTCTGCGGGGCGATGGTGACCGACCAAGGCATTATCGAGGGGAATGCCTACCGCCTGCTGCGCTATCGCCGGGAGCTGGGGGCTAATATCAAGATTTTTGCCGATGTGCTGGTGAAACACGCCCAACCCCTAGGTCCCATCAGTCTGGATGCGGCCATCACCGACACGGTGGAACGTGGCCTGGCCGATGCCATCATCCTTTCCGGTTGGGCCACCGGCAAGCCACCCCTGCTCGAGGAGCTGGAGCTGGCCCGCAAAGTTGCTCCTCAGGTACCGCTCTTCATCGGCTCGGGGGCTACTGCCGAAAACATCGGCAGCCTGATCCGACGGGCAGATGGCGTGATTGTGGCCAGTTCTCTGAAGCGGTCTTCCCGTTCTGCAGGCATGCCGACAGGCTATTCGGATCCCTTTCCCATGATCGACCCGATTCGGGTGCGGCAGTTTGTGGAAGCACTGCACCTTGGGATCCGCGAGCGGGTCTCCAACCATGCTTATTTGGCCGCTCCCGGTTCTGGTTCCAACTAGCTGTTGGCGCTAAGATTGGGATCCGACTACAATGGGCGATTCCTCTTTAGCTATGCCATCCCTTGATCTGGAGGGCTTGGATTCTGCGTACCACCCTTCTGGTTCAGCAGAAGAAACCTTTTGGAGCTCTGTTCCGGCCCGGACTCCCCGCATTTGGGTTGTCGATGATGACCCAGTAGTCCGTCGCTATATTGTCGATGCTCTCAAAGGCTCTCAGTACTACGTGGAAAGCTGGGAAAGCGCCCGAGCAGCTTGGGATCCCTTGCAAAGCTTGGAAGAGAACGAGTGGCCCGACATGGTGATCTGCGATTGGGTCATGCCTGAGATATCGGGGGTAGAGTTCTGTCGCCGTCTCAAGGGATCCGCAGCAGGGCAGTTCGTCTATTTCATTTTGCTCACGTCCCGTTCTGAAGTTGAGGCTCGGGTAGAGGGGCTGGATGCGGGGGCGGATGAATTCATCACCAAGCCGGTCGATCCTGAGGAGCTGCGGGCGCGGGTGCGGGCAGGGTTACGTCTCCAGCGGCTCACCCAAGCTTTGGCCCAGGCCAACCGGCAATTGCGAGCCCGCAATGAGTTGTTGGAGTCTTTGTCTTTGACGGATCCCTTGACCGGGGCGTTGAACCGGCGAGCTCTGGATCAGGCGCTGCCCCATTTGCTCAAGCAGGTGGGGCCCCGCGGGGAGGCTCGCTACCGCTATCTCTGCCTGCTGATGATGGATGTGGATCATTTCAAGCAGGTCAACGACAGCTACGGCCACTACATCGGCGACTGTGTGCTGCAGGCCATCGTCGGGCGGCTGCAAAATCAACTGCGGCCTTCCAGCCTGCTCTACCGCTATGGTGGGGAAGAATTTGTTTGCCTTACGCCCGGACTTAGCCCCTCTCGCTGTGGTCGCTACGCAGAGTCTCTGCGGCAGGCTATCGCCAAACGGCCCATTGACATCTCCCCCAAGCGCAGCCTGCCTGTTACCATCAGCATCGGTGGGGTCGTGCTCAGCGAAGACTACCGCCTGGAGCCGGAAGCTGCCTTGCAGCAGGCGGATAGCGCGCTCTACCAGGCCAAGCAGGCGGGGCGCAACCGAGTTCACATCCTCACCCCAACCCCAGAGGTTTATCTGCCCTCTTCCAGCGGATAGCCAGAGGCCACTGCCAAGGCTTCCAGAGAGCGAACGCCTGTGTAGGTGCGGCCATTGATGATCCAGGTGGGATAGCTGGTGATCCCCGCTTCTGTGCATTCTTGAGCTTGGGGAGTGCCGGGGCCGTTGGGGGAGCACTCCACGTAGGGCACTTGGTCGAAAGCTGCCCCGAACAGCTCTTTCTGATCTTGACAATGGGGGCACCAATAGGCCCCGTACATGGTGCCGCCGATCTGCCGCAGGTGGGCTGCCAACCCTACCGCCAGGGGGCTAGGCGGGGGAACTTGGTTGGCGTACACCCCAATCGTGGTCACCAACGTGAGAAAGCCTATGAGAATGTAGCCAAAGACCAGCTTGCCCCAATCCAACCAGCGGTGGCCCAGCACGGTCACCAGCCCCAGCCCCGCCACCAAGATGATCGCGGTGGTGCAATACATGCAGAATTGCCGCAGCACCGCCACCATCAGGTAAAGCATGTACATCTCAAAGGCGGTCATGGCGGAAACCAAGCCAAACAGGGCCGGCCAGCGCCACCGCTTCACCAGTGGGATCCCATCCGGCAGCACCGCCAGCGCCAAGACTCCCAAAAATCCCAACAGGCCAACAGCCGCGGTCGGGATCCCCAAAAACTCTGCCCAACGGCTGGAGAGCACCAGGTCACACCCCCCATCCCCCGTGCAGAAGGCAGCGGGCTGCTCCGTCAGCTTGGTGTAGGTGAGATAGGCCGTCAACAGGGATCCCAGGCCGGCCAGGATCGCCAAGATCAGACGGGAATGGCGCTGCAGCCAGGTCTCTTCTTGGGCTTTGAGTTTGAGATAAGAAGCCATGGCGTTTCAGGGGTTTCAGCAGTTGGACACCCCCGATTATAGTGGGGCAGAACTGGCCTCGTCCGTGGGATCCGACGCAGAAGAGCGCACCTGGGCGGCAAACCTGTCTCCCAGCGGATCCAGCTCCCATAGGGATCCCAGTTTGGAGTCGGAGATAGGCCGGTCGCAGAGGCCCCAACGGCGGCGGAAGTAACGGGCCAGATCTTTTTCTGCCAGGGCCAGGTAGACCGGGCGACCATGAGGGCAAGTGTGGGGATTGGCGGTGCGCTGCCAAGCTTCCAACAGCTTTTGCATCTGCTCCAAGGTCAGCGGGATCCCATTGCGCAAGGCCCCTCGACAGGCCACCGCCACCTGGGCTGCCTGCACATCTTGACAACGGCTGAGCTCTAGCAGGGATCCCTGCACCTCTTCTGGATCTTCCGACTCCAAAGCCAAAGGGAGGCGTCGAATGAGATGGGTATTGGGGCCGAAGGGTTCCGGCTCCAGCCCCAACTGCTCCAACCGCTCCAGGGCTTGGGGCGATAGTCCTTGCAGCGTTACGGGCGTCGCCGGTGCCACCAGTTGCCAATGCTGCTGGATGTACTCATAGCGAACTCGCTCGTGGGCCAGGTGCTGCTCCACCAGCCATAGCCCCTGGGGATGCTCCGCCAAGATGTAGATCCGATGCAGTTGGGCCAGCGCCCTGAGGGGAGGCAAGGGAGAAGTTGGCCGGTCAGAGGGAGGAAGATGGCTCTGAAAATCGGGCGAGACTCGATAGACCACCTTGGCCTCGCTGGCCCGGATCAGATGCACAGAGCGGCGGCTGGCCTGCTCGGATCCCGGTTGCAGGAGGGAGTGCAGGTGTTGGCGCAACTGATCCTGGCGAGCCGTCAGATGCTCCAGGTAGAGCTCGCTTTTGGCAGGGTGACGGTTCCAATCCACTTGTTCTGGGGGTAGGCGCAGGTGAACAACCACCAGCGGATGGCGGTGCCGGGGCAACGTGTGGTGAAAAACCGACTGGATCAGCCGTTGCCAGTCGGGCATCTGCACGAACCGCCCGTTTACGGCTACGCGGATCCAATCGGGGTGAGGGCGATGCAGGCGATCCGGCAGGCCCAGCACCACTTCCCAATCGCTATCCCCATCCTGGATCCGCCGATAGCGCAGATCCGTGGGATCCAACTGCGGCAACACCTGCAGCAGCAGATCTTGCAGAGACTTTCCCGGCCAGAGGCTGAGCAGCAATTGCCCTTCCTGATGCACCTGCCAACTGACCCAAGGATGGGCTAGGGCCGCATTTTGCACCAGGGTTAGGAGCGGGCGAGTTTGGGGCAAAGCCCGACGGCGCAGAGGCCAGTCGGCAAACAAATCCGCAACCGTGACCACCGTTCCCGAGGCAGTGGCTGCCGGCTGCTTGTGGATCAGCTCCCCCTGTCGGTCGTAGGTAGCCAGCCAGCCGTGAGCATCAGAAACGTGGCGGGTTTGGATAGCCAGGGATCCCAAGCGGGCCAGGCTGTGCAGGGCTTCCCCACGAAACCCTAGGCTGCGACCGTCCAACTTGCTGGTGGTGTGGCGACGGGCCACCTGCTCCAGTTCCGAAGCCGGGATCCCGTGGCCGTTATCCCCCACCCGCACCTGCCAGCGAGTCGGCCAGATCTCCACTTGAATGCGGGTGGCCCGGGCATCGAGGGCATTTTCCAGCAATTCCCGCAAGGCTGCCCCCAGAGAGTCGATCACCTCTCCCGCCGCCATACGGGCAATCCGTTCCGGGGTCAGGGGTTGGATCTGGAACATGACACCCATCCTGCCAATCTGATGGTCAGGGGCCAACAGAGCCTTAGCTTAACCTTCTCTTGCGGTTTCTGCGGCGGGCAACAGGAGCCTTGCACGCTCTAACCGGTTGAGGTCTGCAGAGGGGGGAAGTGCGCTCGATTTTCCGCTGGCCATTTCTACCGATTCGTTCCAAAGAGGCAATCAAAGCCAGATAAGATTTACATAGGAATAACTTTCATGCTACTGAGGATTTGGCCTCTTCTGATTTTTTGGGTTTCCAGAATATTTTTTTGTGTATTGGCAATGTTCTCAACACGGCAGAACTGCAGCAAACTTTGAGCCTTTTATCAGATGCAGATTTTGTGGATGGTGCCCTGACAGCGAGTTGGAATGCCAGGTTTGTCAAAAACAATAGGCAACTGCCCGAGGGATCCCTGCAGCAGCAGAAGATTCAGGAGATTGTCTTTGCAGCTTTAGAGCCCAATTTTCTGTTCCAGATGGCCGCTCGACCCAAGCTCATTCATTCCTCAGCCCATTTTGATCAGCCGCTACGAAGCTGGAATGTCCTATAGCACCCATACTGACGATGCACTTATGTTATGGTCGACCAGCATCGGCTCATGCGCACAGATATTTCATTTACCCTATTTTTGAGTGCCTCTGAAGACTATGACGGTGGCGAACTGAAAATTGAGACCCCAGAGGGAGAGCGATCTTACAAACTACCGGCAGGTACCCTGATCCTCTACCCTGCTTCGACATTGCACCGTGTTGAGCAGGTAAATCGCGGGATCCGCTATGCTGCCGTCAGTTGGATTTAGAGTTTGATTAGGGATCCGCAAGAACGAGAGATCCTATTTGATTTACAGACCGTGCGGCAGCAGATGTTTCAGGAATTGGGTAAGACACGCCACTTTGATTTGATCTCCAAAGTCTATGCAAACCTGCTGAGAAAATGGGCAGAGCTGTAGCTAGAGAGTACGGAGAAAATAAATTAGGGCCTCTCTATCTTCGCGAGCCATATTCCGGAATATCTCCCGAGATCGTTCCGCCTCCCCCCCATGCCAAAGAATAGCCTCCTCAAGGCTGCGAGCACGGCCATCATGCAAGTAGCCGGAATGAGGCAGAACAGTTTGCGACAGGCCAATACCCCACAGCGGCGGTGTACGCCATTCCCTGCCTGTAGCTTGGAAGTCAGAGCGGTGGTCTGCCAGTCCTTCTCCCATGTCATGCAGAAGCAGGTCGGTGTAGGAGTGGATAACTTGGTTGGCCAGGGCCGCGATCTCGTGGGTGCCGGTGCGCAACTCTGGCCGATGACACTGGGCGCACTGGGCTTGGGCAAAGAGCTTTTCTCCCCGCTGCACCGTAGGATCTTGCCAAAGGGCGCGGCCAGGAACTGCCAGGGTTTGCACGTAAACGGTTGTTGCTTTGAGAGTGGCCTCGTCAATGTCTTGGCCGCCATCCCCGGCAGGAAAGAGAGGATTCGTAACACCCATATCGTTGGCGTAGGCAGCAGCAGTTTGTTGCCTGAGGTTGGGGGCATTGGCTTTCCAACCAAACCGTCCCAGCACCAAGCGCTGCTGCTCTTGATCCCAGACGTAGTTGGGGCGGCCAGAGATGCCATCTCCATCTGCATCGTCAGGATCAGCTGCTGCTAGGATCTCAGACTCAGGAACTGCCTCCAGTAGGCCAGCTCCAAACACCGGCTGAGGGACCCGCAGGGAGATGAGGACAGGATCAATGGGCGCTCCCTCCAGAGTTAGCAGCTTCACAACAGGGGAACGAAGCCTGTAGGGGGTTCCATCGGCGTACTGTCCGGCCTGTTCCACCCACTGCAACTCCACCTTGGCCTCTGGCCGATAGCCCCGAACGGCCTTTTCTTGAACTTGCGTGCCGATGCCGGGCACAGGAAGGGTATTGCTGTAAGGAGCAATGGCTTCCCATCCAGAGGGTTTGGGAGCAGCAACCGTATCCACCTGAGAGAGGCTAGCTTGGCTGACCCTAACCACCCGCTGTCCTTTCTCAGATTGACCACGGCCATTTTTGACATGGCAGCCGGCACAAGAGTTGTTGTTGAACAAAGGCCCCAAGCCGGGGTTAACGGGTGCTGGAGCCGTTACGAAGCTGGCCTCAAAGGCAATGTCCCCCAGAGCATGCAGCCTGGCCCAGCGAGGATCCAAGTTAGGAGCCGGTTGCTCGTAGGCTGTTGAGGTGCGGTTCCAAAGGGTTGTTTCCCCACCCGCTCGAGGGGGCAATGGCTGGGATCCAGTCTGGAGAGCCAAAACACTCCCCACCCAAAAGGATCCCACCACCAGCATCAGGATCTGTAAGATACGATGCATAGGCTATGGGCATCCGGCTAGCGTTTGTGAGATCTACTGCTGCAAGAGAGGCACAACTCCCTGAGAAAAGCCGTCGAAGGCGCGCTGGATTTGCTCCATAGCAGCGGTGATGGAGCTGCGAGCATTGGCATCACAAAGGCTTTTTTCCATAGGAGCAGGGATCCCTTGTAAGGCCGCCGCCACCTCTTGGAATTGCAATTGAATTTGGTCATCCAAAACTGGCTCAATGCCGCGGACAAATTGGCTGAGCCCGCGCCCTTGTCTCCCCCTAAACCCTCCCAAGTAGGCATATTGAACACTGCGCACATTGGCCTGAAACTCGGGTAGGGAATGGTGGGCAAAGCGACTTTCCAAGAGAAAAGGATTTTGCCGGGCAAAGGCTTCGCCAATTTTGACGTTGCCCAGCTCGTCTAGCATGCCGAGAATACCTTGGGCTATTTCTTCAGCAGCAGCCTGCAGCGTGAGATAGCTATTGCTGCCCTCGCCTGCCCTCACCCATTCTTCGCGAAAGGGAGGTAATCCCTCCACCCCCTCTGTCCAGCCTTTGAGCAATTTTTCCGCCGTATCCGCTAAAACCGAACTAACAGCAGCTAAATATTCCCGATCCCGCTCTGTAAAGTCCTCCAGGGACTTGTCGTTATTGACCCCGAAAAGCAAGAAAGCAACGGCATGAAATCCCTTTTGCCCACTCTCTAAGTCCGCCACCATCCCCGGGGCGAGAGGATCCCCACTTTCTAGAACTTCCAGCACCTCCACCTCATTCAGGGGCCATTCGTCCAAGTTCGCATCTAGCCCCAAAGAGGCCGCCGGGCCGAAGGCAAAAGCTTCGCTCTCCTCCCAAGTGATGCGAGCAACAGACCAAGCTTGGCGAGCCGCCTCTAAAGTCCGCGGATTAGGATCTTTGACAAAGGCCTGGATGGCTTGCGACAGCGCTTGGGTATCGGCTGCCAACTGCTCGTAGGCAGGGATCACCACCTGATCCGCAAAGTCAACGAGGATTTGGCGATCTTGAAACTGCTGTTCGGGAGCGAGCACTACCGCTGGCCGGGTGGAGCCTAAGCCCAGAGAACCTCCCCCTTCCTCTCCTCCCTCCCCACCCCCTTCCACAGGGATGGGCCGGCACTCCGGATTCGTCGAAGCCACGCTCAGAACTGGCGGATCGCCTCCAGTGCTCCCAGTAGAAGGCTCCCTTCGAGTTTCCCCACACGCAGCCCCGCTCACCAAAATGTAAAGTCCTATACCTGTCCAAAGCTTGAGATGCCCCGACATATGCACTGACTCCTTTCCTCCCAGCCCTGTCTGGCTTGGCTGAATGATGCCCCATTGTAATCCAGTTGTTGAGACTTAGTCTTAAGAAAATCAAGATTTTTTGTAATTGCTTACAATTTGCTCTTTCCCCCAACTGGTTCCCTAGAGGGGAGCCCTTGGGACTTTTTGCCATCGTTTCTGGTTGTTAATAAAAATTAACTTCTTGAACTTGATAGTTTTTCTCAATAAGTTTAGAGTATATCAGGGATCGCTATTGAGATTTAATATCAATAGTGGTCGCGTGTCTCGAAAGGATGTGTCCAGGAGGCCAGGGCCGGGCTTGAGGCGAGGTCTCTGGCCTTTTTCTGGAAGGAACTCGGGAAGTCAGGAGAGACGGATATGACAGCGACGACATCAGCGCAAGAAGGCCAATCTAACTTGCAAAAGCAGATCCCCTGGTGGGCGGGCAACGCCCGTTTGACCGATCTTTCTGGCCGACTGTTGGGGGCCCACGTGGCCCATGCCGGGCTCATCGTTCTCTGGGCCGGTATCATGACCCTATTCGAGTTGGCCAATTTTGACCCGACCCAGCCGATGTACGAGCAGGGGCTAATCCTGTTGCCCCACTTGGCCAGCTTGGGGCTGGGAGTGGGATCCGGCGGGGAAATTCTGGATACCGGTATCTACTTTGCGGTGGGGGCCGTACATCTGATTAGCTCTGCTTTTTTGGGGTTTGGCGGTATTTTTCATGCCCTGCGGGGGCCGGCGGTGCTGGAGGCCAAAGCCTTCCCCCTGTTTAGCTATGACTGGCAGGACAAAAACAAGATGACCACCATCCTAGGGATCCACCTGGTGCTGCTGGGACTGGGGGCATGGCTGCTGGTGCTTAAGGCAACAGTGTTTGGCGGATTGTTTGACCCTGGGGTGGGAGAGGTGCGCACCATCCTTCCCAATTGGAATCCGTTTGGGCACCTGTTGGGTGCGGAAGGACGCCATTGGATAGCAGGGGTGGACACTTTGGAAGACGTGGTGGGCGGCCACCTCTGGCTGGGCTTGCTCTTGGTGGCGGGGGGCATTTGGCATATCGTGACCAAGCCTTTTGGCTGGGCAGAGCGAATTTTTGTCTGGTCGGGAGAGGCTTATCTTTCCTACAGCCTGGGAGCTTTGGCCTTGATGGGGTTTATTGCTGCCTATTTTGTTGCGGTTAACCCAGTGGTTTATCCCGAAGTTTTCTATGGGCCGCTGCTTCAGGTGGGCTTGGATCGCTATCCCTTTTTTGAGCAAGGAGAGGCTCTCACGTCTAGGGTTTGGCTGGCCAATGCCCACTTTTGGCTGGCCTTTTTCTTCCTTCAGGGCCACCTTTTCCATGCCCTGAAAGCCCGAGGATTCAATTTCCGTACCGGCAGAGTAGAGCTCGCTGCACAGCAGGCCTAACGGCACGCTGAAGGCATTGACTATCTAGCCATCTGATTTTGAGCTTCGCACTTGCAGTTTCGAGGTAGGAGCAATGGCAAAAATAGGTCTATTTTTCGGCACTCAAACCGGAAATACCGAAAGAGCTGCCGAGATGATTCAAAAAGAGCTGGGCGAAGACAATGTAGATTTAATTGACATTGCCGAGGCCAACATTGAGGACTTTGAGAAGTACGACTACTTAATCATCGGCTGTCCAACTTGGAATATTGGGGAGCTTCAGGCTGATTGGGATGGTTTTTTCCCAAATTTGGATGAGATCGATTTTTCCGGTAAGACGGTAGCCTACTTTGGAGTTGGGGATCAGTTGGGCTATCCCGACAACTTTCAAGATGCCATGGGGATCCTGGCCGAAAAAATTGCCGAGCGTGGCGGCAAAAATGTCGGCTCCTGGCCTACAGAAGGCTACGAGTTCAACGAGTCTAAGGGAGTGGTTGACGGTGAGTTTGTCGGCCTTGCTCTGGACGAAGATAACCAACCAGAGCTGACGGAAAAACGAATTAAAGAGTGGACGGCTAAACTAAAAACGCTCTTCAATCTGTAATTCAAACCCGGCTTCTTAACTTGTCATTGATACTGTGGGAGTTTGTCATGACCGGCGCAGTTCTATCTTCATCGCCTACTTCTGCTGAGGGATCCCCTCAGGTCAGTTGGTTGGCAGGGAATGCTCGTTTGCTCAACCTATCCGGAAAGCTGCTGGGGGCCCACGTGGCCCATGCGGGGCTGATCATGCTGTGGGCCGGCGGCATGACCTTGTTCGAGGTGGCCCACTGGGATCCAAATCAACCTATGTACAGCCAGGGGCTGATTTTGTTGCCCCATCTGGCCAGCTTGGGCATCGGCGTCAACGCAGAAGGGGTGGTTACGGATCCCTATCCCTTTTTTGTCGTGGGCGTTCTGCACCTAATTGCCTCGGCAGTGCTGGGGGCAGGAGGGATCTTCCATGCCCTTTTGGGACCAGAGGTGCTGAGCAAGGGGAAAACCTTTGCCGAGTTTTTCGGCTACGACTGGGAAGATGACGACAAGATGACCACCATCCTCGGCATCCACCTGCTGCTGCTGGGGCTGGGTGCATGGCTGCTGGTGGCCAAGGCTCTCTTTTGGGGAGGGCTGTACGATGCCAACCTGGGCCGCGTGCGGATCGTTGCGGATCCCACCCTCAATCCGCTGCGGATCTTCGCCTACTTGACGCCGCTGATGGGTCAGCAGGGCATGGCCGCCGTGGACAACCTGGAAGACCTGGTGGGGGGACACATCTACGTGGGCCTGCTCTGCGTGCTGGGGGGATGGTGGCACATAGCCACGCGCCCCTTTGCCTGGGCCAAGCAAGTCTTGATCTACTCGGGCGAAGCCTACCTCTCCTACAGCCTGGGGGCCCTGGCTTACATGGGCATCTTGGCGGCCTATTTTGTCAGCGTCAATGAGATCGCCTACCCTGCGGCTTTTTACGGGCCGCTGGGGCTGGCCGCTGACGAAAGGGGAATTGTAAGCAGCCGTACCTGGTTGGCTACAGCCCACTTTGTCTTGGGGATCCTGTTTTTGGCGGGGCACATCTGGCATGCCATCCGGGCGCGGGCGGCGGCCAGCGGCTTTGACTTCCAGCGCGGGGGCTGGGTGCGAGCCACAGATCCCCAGGTGGGCAACTTGGACACGCCGGTAAACCAGGGCGATCTCACCCTGCTGCTGCTGCAAAACCTGCCCATCTACCGGGAGGGCTTGTCGCCTTTCCTGCGCGGTTTGGAGATCGGCATGGCCCATGGGTACTTCCTGGTGGGGCCGTTTTACAAGTTGAGTCCGCTGCGGAATTCGGAGCAAGCCCTGACGGCAGGTACGCTGGCGGCCATTGGTCTGGTGCTGATCCTAACGGTTTGTCTTTCGATCTATGGACGAGTCTCTTTTCCGCGCTCGCGGCTGGTGGCGGTGGTGAACACCCCCTATGGAGAGGTGGCCTATCCGACGCCGGGAGTGCAACTGATGGCGGAATCGCAGGGATCCCCTCAGCCGGTGCGAGTACCGGCAGGATCGGAGGACTTGCCCGAAAACTTGCGCACCCGTGCCGGCTGGAGCCAGTTGGCGGGAGGGTTTCTGGTGGGCGGCGTTGGCGGTGCCCTGTTTGCCTACATGCTCCTGAACAGTGCGGACGTGTTGGCCCAGATTTTGCCTGGGCTGTGAATGAGGTTTGAGGCTCCCTGGTTCGGGGATCTGCAGAAAGGAGAGGGGTATTGTCCCCTCTCCTCTATCCAGATCGGCTCGGATCCTTTGGGCCGCATTTTCCAATGGCAATTGCACTGTTCACAATTGCATGGTTCAACCGCACTTTGCCGGTTGGTTTCTGGCTACTGGACTTTGTAGATCTTTTGTTTGGCTAGCAGCCTTGATGGTTTTAACAGTCGAGATGGAATAGCGAATATGAGTTTAAGCTCCGCTTCTGCGCTCGCTTTTGAGGCCCTGTATCTGGGCATTTCTCCCAGTCTCAAGCTCTTTGATCAGCCTTTATTAGGATCCCTGAGGAAATGCTTTCGGATAGCCTACTGGGAGTACCACCAAACCCAGGATGAGCCTTGTAGCCTGGAGACTGTAATCACGCTGCTATACGAATATCTCAAAGCTTGGGATCGACCCGTTCATCTTATCGGCCACGGCTTGAGCGGGGTGGCCGCTTATCTTTTTGCCTGCCGTTACCCACAGCGGGTACAGTCTCTGACCTTGCTGGCCGTGGGAGGTTGGCCTGCTACCACTTGGCATGCCCATTTCTATGTGCAGCGAAAAATCTTTTGCTGGAGTCGGGAACAACTCTTGGTGCGTATAGCCCAGAGCCTTCTACCTACTTCAGAACAGTGGCGAGCACGCTCACTCTCCTATGCTCTGGCTAAAGATTTGGATACTTCTCCCATACCTCACTCCCTATTTCAGGTGATAGCGATTCCAGCCCAGAAAGTGTCGGTGCCGATGTTGGTTTGCGCCAGCAAGGATGACCCCATTGTGGATCCTGCTTCGCTCGAGAAGTGGAGAAACCACCTAAAGCCAGGGGATCAAATGTGGTTTTGCCCTGGGGGGCGACACTTTTTTCATTATTCTTTTCCAAGTTTGGTCAATCTGAAAATAATGGATTTTTGGCAGGAATTGCGTAAACTTCAGCCCAGCATGGCTTAGGGCGGCTGGACTTTCGCGGGATGATAGAATGGCTACTCATCCAAACAGCAGAGGAGCTCCGTTTGCAGCTAGGGCGAAGCAGCCCAGGTGGAGCCCCTGACAACAGGAAAACGGGCAGGGGTGGAATGAGGCCATTGAGCTCCCGGTAAAATTGATAGAATAGGGCAAGCCCCCAACTTGGATAGGGAATGGGCTTGACCGCGGAATCCGCGACTATGTTCGACAAGCTGCTCTTTCCCATCGACAACTCGCGTGAGACCAGCCACGCCTTGCCCTTGGTGGCAGACATAGCGCAGCGCTACAAAAGTCAGGTGTACTTGCTCTCTGTACTGGATGCCGCGGAGCTGGACGCGGAGAGGGCGGAACAAGCTCGGCAAAACATCCACAACCTGCTCAAGCAAACGGAGTCTGGCCTGCATCAAATCGGCCTCAACAGCGTCAAGAGTGAGTATCGAGAGGGAAAGGTGCCTTTTGTCATCTGTGATGTGGCAGACGAGCTGGAGATTAGCCTAATTGTAATGGGATCCCGCGGCCTCACCCTATCTGGAGAGGGGCAGAACAACTCCGTGAGCCACCGCGTGATCGATCTCTCCCCCTGCCCGGTGTTGGTCGTGCCCTGAGGAGAGGGATCCCATTAACGGTATTCTATAGGGTACGCCAAGGCTGGCTCTTGCTACGGCGCCTGGATGTTGCCATGTGTAACAGCAAGGCCGTGATTTTTTGTCTTGCCTGGAGGTCTGCAGTACAACGAAGAGCAAGATACAGCTTTTTCCGACGTTGTGGGAGGTCTGTAGAGTCAGTCAGGAGCATCCCGGCCCCGCATACGTTTGTACCGACTTCAGGAAGTGTCGCCGGAAAAAGCTGTGAGCCCTATTGCTAGCAACAGCCGGTTAGTTCCACCTTTGGGAATCGTCATGGAAAGTCGTGGTTACAAAAAGTCCTCACAGAAGAGCTTTGAGTTGATGCGGCATTTCGCAGAAACCTACGCCAAACGCTCCGAGACCTTTTTCTGCTCGGATCCATCAATTACGACGGCGGTGATCGAAGGCTTGGCTCTGCACAAAGAGCAATTGGGCGCCCCGCTGTGTCCCTGTCGTTTTTATGAAGACAAAGAGGCAGAAGCAAAAGCAGGCTATTGGAATTGCCCCTGTGTACCCATGCGGGAGCGCAAGGAATGTCACTGTATGCTGTTCTTAACGCCGGATAACCCCTTTGCCGGCAAGAGCCAAACCCTAGAGGAGGTGCCCCTGGAATACCAAACTACCAAATGACAGCGCCCGGCAGGGACAAAGGCAGGCTTTGGAAGGGTGACAGGGCTCGGTATAATCGAAAAGCCGTTGGGCAATGGTTATTTGCACGAGGAGGAAACGCTTTTATGACTCCCTCACTTGCTAACTTCCTCTGGAGCTTGGTGGCTGGTGCAGTTGTGCTGGGGGCTCTCTTTGGCGCCATCATCTTTGTCAGCCAAAGGGATAAAGTGCGTCGTCGCTGAGATCCCCGCTCGTTGGCACTTGCCCGCCAATGCTTCCCTTTTCCCTGTACTGCTATCGCTGGGTGGGGAGAGACTGGGGTGGCAAGATGTGGCTGCGGTACGCAGTCGCTGGAGGGCTTCGCCCCTGTTGTCGGGGATCCAGCTGGGTTGGGTGACCAACAGATTGAGATCTAAGGTGCTTGAAGCCGTTGTTGCAAACGATCACACCTTATGATCGAAGACTATCCAGCGATACCCCAGGGATCCCTTGCCAGCGTTGACCCACCCCTTGTATTATTGGCGGCAAAAAAACCGCTACTACCACGAGGATCTGGAGCGGCTGCATCGCTTTTTTGTCCCTGCCGGTTTGCGCATCTTGGAGATTGGTTCCGGCACGGGATCCCTGCTCAATGCCTTGCAGCCCAGCTTCGGGGTGGGGATCGACCGGGATGCGGACATTGTTGCCCAAGCTCAGGCAGAGTTTCCCCATCTCCATTTCCGGGTGCAAGATGCCCACACGCTGGACAAAGGGGATCCCGTCTTGGCGGAGCCTTTTGATGTGATCTTGCTCGTCAATACCCTGGGCTACCTGGCCGACATCCAGCAGGTTCTCCAGCAGTTGCGCCGCTTCTGTACCCCACGCACCCGCCTGATCCTCTCCCACCACAACCCACTCTGGGAGCCGATTCTGAGCCTGGCAACCGCTCTCAAGCAACGGATGCCTCTGCCGGCAGCCAACTGGTTATCGGCAGCCGATGTGGCCAACCTGCTGCACTTGGCAGGATACGAGGTCATTCAGCAGGGCAAGCGGCTGTTGTTGCCGCGGCGGATCCCGTTCCTTTCGACTGTGATCAACCGGGTGATTGCCCCATTGCCCGGGATCAACGCCCTCTGCCTGACAGAGTACACGATCGCTCGCCTGCAGCCCGACCCGGCTTGGGATCCCCCCCCTGAGCAGCAGCCTTCCTGCACCGTGGTGATTCCGGCTCGGAATGAAGCGGGCAACATCCGCCGCTGCGTGGAACATTTGCCCGAGATGGGATCCCGCACCGAGATCATTTTTGTGGAGGGGCATTCCAGCGACGGGACTTGGGCCGAGATCCAGCGGGTACAGGCGGAATACCAAGGGATCCGCAATATCCGGGCTCTACGGCAGGAGGGCAAGGGCAAGGGGGATGCGGTGCGCAAGGGGCTAGCCGCCGCTACAGGGGATGTGTTGATCATCCTCGATGCCGATTTGACCGTACAGGCAGAGGACCTGCCCAAGTTTTTCCGGGCTGTGGCTTCCGGGCGATGTGATTTTGCCAATGGTTGTCGCCTTATCTATCCCCTGAAACCAGAGGCAATGCCTCGGCTAAACCAATGGGCCAATCGTTTTTTTGCCGCTCTCCTCTCCTACATTCTCGGCATCCGCATCAAAGATTCCCTCTGTGGCACCAAGGCCCTGTGGCGGGAGGATTACCAGCAGATTGCCAAGCTGTGCCAAGAGTGGGGGGATTTCGACCCGTTTGGAGATTTTGACCTGTTGCTGGGATCCGCCAAGCGCACCCTGAAGATCCTGGATATCCCCGTGCGCTATTTCCCCAGAACCTATGGTCGCTCCAACATTCACCATGTGCGAGAGGGGCTGCGGCTGCTGCAGATCTGTGGCTTTGCCCTCAAGCGCTTTAAGGGATACTGAAGTTTGCTCTGACCCAAAGGTGCCGGTCTGTACTTCTGTCGAGGCAGGGCCAGTCTCTGCAAGTACTTCTCCACCGTTGGGATTCCCGCCTAGGCACCCAGGACTCGTTACAATAATTAGTCAATCGGATCACTGTAATGTGTGGATCGGCCCCCATGGGGAGTGCCACGGGAACGAGCAATGGGAGAATCCGTATTGAGCAGGCTGGGCCAATGGATCTCAAATACCCCCCTGCGCTCCCTTGACCAAGCTTATGAGGCTGCCCTGCGCATTAAAGCCATCGAGGATCAATACTTCCAGGGAGGATCCATCGGCAGCAACGGGCAACATGGCCAGAATGTCAGCCGCTACTTTCAAATTCAACTGCGCCGGCAACTGCGCCAGATCGATCTGCGTTTGGCAGAGTTCAGAGCCAGCAGCGCCCTTTCTCGCCTGCCGGATCCCGAGCAAAATGGCAGCGGCCCTACTTCTGCCCAAGATAAAGCTCAACAACTCCATGCCGCTGAGGCCAATGTTTCTGAAAGCAGCAGCGAAAACTCCGAGAATGGTTGCCAAAGACGAGATCTTTCCATTTTGGAGAAACTGCAGTTTATCGATCAGGTGACTTCTCGATACAAACGCCCGACCAGAAAATCCCAGCCCATCTCTGCTTCAATTTCCACTTCACCTGAGCCTCTCGAACGGCCAGAACAACCTACCTCAACCCAACCCAGTTCTCCTGATGTCTCTGTCAAGGCAGGCTCCGGCAATGGCGCTGCCCCGGTCGCTTCCAAAGCTGCGATTCTGCCCCGTTCTATTCTGCGCACAGCCAGCCAAATCCGCCGTGAGCTGAGTTCCCAGGCCGAAGAGGAACTGATCCAGGAGTATCGCGAGGCTCGCACTCGCACACTGGTATCGATTCGTTTTCTGTTGTTGTTGGCCATTTTGCCTCTGCTCACCCAGATCCTCTCGAAAAACTTTCTGTTTGGGCCATTGGTAGATCACTTGCAACAACGGGAGCCTGCCATTGTGGCTCTGAGCCACGAATTTCAAGAAAAAGCCCTGACAGAGTTCGAGTTTTTCAAGGAAAGAATAGAATTTGAGCGAGCTTTGCACCATCAATCTCCAGAGTGGGATCTGGAATCAGCAGATCAACTGTCCATGAAGGCAGAGGAACTGCTGAAAAAATATAGCCGTAGGAACTCGGAAGGCTTGAAGAATATCCTTGCTGATTTGCTTTCGCTGCTGGTGTTTGGCTGGCTTATCTTTGTTGGGCGTGAGGAAATCGAAGTCCTCAAGTCTTTTTTGGATCGTCTGATCTACGGTCTCAGCGATAGTGCCAAGGCTTTCATTATTATTCTCTTTACCGATGTGTTTGTCGGTTATCACTCTCCCCACGGTTGGGAGGTGCTGCTGGGTAATTTGGCTGCTCATTTGGGGGTACCGGAGAATCGCGATTTTATCTACGGCTTTATTGCTACTTTTCCGGTTTTTCTGGATACACTTTTTAAGTATTGGATCTTCCGCTATTTAAACCGTGTATCGCCGTCTTCAGTAGCCACCTATCGGGCTATGAACGATTAAGGGTTCGCAGTTGCATTTCAAACTGGGTTGAGACGCTTCCCAAGCGCTCCTTGCCGCTGCCGTAACCATCCACAACCTCTCTCAGAGGAAGAAAGAAGTTGGGGATCGACCTGACGAATCGTTTGATTGCCATTTGAAGCAACCGTAATTCGAGTTTCCTGAGTTAGCTGGGCGGGCGCAAGGATTGTCGATGGCAGAACCCGCAGACAAACCAACGCTCCAATTCGGCGGCAGGGGTAGGACAGCGGCAGGCGGGGCAAGGGAACAGGTTCTCCTGGGTTTGTTGTTGCTTCACCACTCTGGCCCAGCGCTCGAAAGCCACTTTCGGGTCGGAGGTGGGCTGTTTTGGATTGGGGCTGCGACAGGATCCAGGGCGTTGTCCATCTTGGTCTGCTAGGCGGGGAGCGCCATAAAACTTGCTGGTCAGCTCCGCATCAGGATGGGGGGCAGCCGGGCTGGATCCCTTGTGCCAGGCACCAGAGCTGAAGCGGATATCGCTGAGGGGAGATTGTAGCCGGCTGTTGAGTTTCCTGAGAATGATCTGGCGTTGCAAGGTTAAGTTTTGTGCCCAGGCCGGGGTAGAGGTGGCCACCTGCAGCACCTGTCGGCGCAGGCTGAGAGGATAGGTTTGGGCGGCTACGGCCTCTCCGACGAGTTCGGGCCAGAGCTGCCGCAGGGTTTGCATTTGCTTCAGTTCAGCCCAACGGGGATGGCTGCCAAAGCTTCCCAGTACCTCATCTAACCGCTGCAACATGGTGTCGATAGGGTGTCAATGGCAGGCAATAGCTTAGGAAACACCATTTTGGTCTTCCGGCGATTGAGCCGCTTCTTTGAGGGCAGAGTGAATGGAGTCGGTATCGGGCAAAGAAGGGGATCCGCCATTTTGACTGAGGGGGGCAAATCCCTCTAGGCTGCGGATATGAATATCTTGTTGCGGGAAGGGGATGCGGATCCCACGTCGCCGAAACTCAGCCTCGATCAGGAAGTTTAGCTCGCTGATCAAGACAAACTGATCTTGAGGACGGTTGATCCACACCAGCAGCTCAAAGTTAAGTGCAGAAGGGCCAAAGGACTTGAGCCAGACTTGGGGGGCAGGGCTGCTCAACACCCGAGCATTTTCTCTGGCGGCGCTGAGCAGGGCTTCGGTAACCAAGGCGGTATCGGAGCCGTAGGCCACGCCCACCGGAATGTGAATGCGACAGCGGGGATCCCGGTAGCTCCAGTTCACCACCTTCGATTCGGTAAAGCGGGAGTTGGGCACAATCACAAAAATGCGATCCAGGGTGCGCAAGACGGTGGCCCGTGGGCCAATGCGCTCCACTGTGCCGAGCAGGTTGTCCACTTCCACCAGATCCCCGATTTGGATGGGGCGCTCCAGCAAAATGGCAATGTAGCTGATGTAGTTGTTGGAGAGGTTTTGCAAACCAAAGCCGATCCCCAAACCCACCGCCCCGGCAATAACCGCCAAGGAGCCCAGATTAAGGCCGCTGAAGGGCAAGACCAGAAGGATGCCGAACAGGGTCAGGATGTACTTGAAGATGGCCGCCGAAGACTCTTGGGTGCCCAGATCCAGCCCCAGGCGTGCCAAAAAGCGCTGCTTGAAGCCAACACTGACGTAGTGGGCGCCGGTGAAAACCAAGATGGAGAGGACGAGGAAGACCAGCAAGCTGGCAATCGAAACGCTGGAGTTGGGCAGAGGCTGGGTGAGAACGCCCAGAGCCGTGGCGACCACACGACCCAGGCCCAGGTAAAAGGAGCGCTGAAACGGTCGTAGGGCAGGGATGAAGCTGATACCGCGATCCAGCGAGATGCCGGCGATGAGGATCACCCCCACGCCCCGCAGCAGCATCCCACCCACATCGATCCAGGTGCCCCAGGTCTCTCCGGCCTTAAGCTCCAACCAGCGTTGCAAGCGGGTTAGGCTGCGGTCGAACAGCCGCCAGAGAAAGAACCCCACCACCAGGGTGGCGATCCCTGCCAGGAGGGTCAGAACCAGCACGCGCGGATCCTGGGCCCGTTGCAGAGCCAGCAGGTCTTCGCGGTAATCGGCAATCGCTTGCTCCAACCGCCGCGCCCAACTGTTGGCCACCAGACGCACGTCATTCAGGCTCACCTGACCCGGTGCCACCCTGCGCTCTGCGGCTGCATCGGCATAGGTGACGGTGAACAAATACCGTTGTGTGCGCTCAAAGCGGCCTCTTTCCCCCAGGCGTAAGATGTATTGCCCATTGGCATCCTGGGCCACCCGTACCTCTGGCTCCGGCAACTGGCCTTCTTCCAGAAAGCGCTCGATGATCGCCCGAACGTTGTCGGCCCGCACATCGCTGGGGTACTCTGCCGTCTGCAGGCGGAACACCGGTATGTTCCCGACCAGCACTTCTGTGCCCTCTTGGCCGGTCAAAGGGATCCCGATTGGGCTGGGGGCTGGGGCAGGGGATCCCTCCGGTGTGGGGCGGGGATCCGTCAGGAAAAAGTTGGGATCCCGAAATTCAAGGGCTTGAGCCAAGGGGATCCCTGAGGAGGCAGAGGCGACGGCAGGGGTAAGCCAGAGACCTATCCCCACCGCCAGCCCAATCAAGAGAACTGCTCGCCGAAATGGGACAGAGTCCTGCATGGCCGGTTTGATACGAACGCCTATCGATCAATTGGGGATCCCTGGTGCTGCCCCGCAAGCTCATGGTGGCACAAGCCGACCTCAATTTTGGCCGATCTGAGCAAGGATTTTAGGTGCCCTGAGAATGGCCCAGAAGGCGTTGACGCAGCTTTTTGATTCTATCTCGCAGCTCGGCGGCTTCCTCAAATTCTAGGTTTTTGGCGGCCTCTTTCATCTTCAGTTCCAGTTGGCCGATCAGCTCTGGAATCTCGGAGAGAGGAATCTCCTGCGCAGCTTGAAAGGCTTTTTCCAGATCTGGGTTGCTGAGTTTGCGGGAGATGGCCAAAAAAGACAAGATGGCATTGCTGTTTTTCTTGACAATGGGCTTGGGCGCGATGTTGTGTTGGCGGTTGTATTGCAATTGAATCTCGCGGCGACGCTGGGTTTCGGCAATGGCCCGGGCCATGCTGCCGGTCATGGTGTCGGCGTACATCACCACCGTTCCACGGACATTCCGCGCTGCCCGCCCGATCATCTGAATCAGGGAGCGCTCTGCTCGCAAAAACCCTTCTTTGTCAGCATCCAAAATGGCCACCAAGGAGACTTCCGGCAGGTCTAACCCTTCCCGCAGCAAGTTAACTCCTACCAACACGTCAAAGGCCCCTTCTCGAAAATCTTGTAAGATTTCAATTCGCTCAATCGAGGTGATCTCGGAATGCAAATAGCGAACTCGGATCCCTCGCTCCTGGAGATATTCTGTGAGATCTTCTGCCATCCGTTTGGTGAGGGTGGTCACGATCACCCGTTCGGCAGATCCCTGCCGAGAGCGTTCCAATCGCAAGTAAATTTCTCCCAGCAAATCGTCCACTTGCCCAGCCGTGGGGCGCACATGCACCTCAGGATCCACCACGCCGGTGGGCCGAATTACCTGTTCGACAACCCGACCGCTGCCGGGCACATAGAACTTCAGGGTCTTGCCATCTTCCACCAGGGTTTCAAATTGGGCCTCGCTCTGCTCTAGTTCCCAGTTGCCGGGAGTAGCCGAAACAAAGATGCACTGATGAACTTTGGCCCAAAACTCTTCGGCTTTGAGGGGGCGATTGTCGAGGGCGCTGGGCAGGCGAAAACCATGATCTACCAGCACCTGCTTGCGGGCACGGTCGCCATTGTACATGCCGCGAATTTGGGGCACGGTCACGTGGGATTCATCCACCACCAGCAGCCAATCGTTGGCCTTGAAATAATCCACCAAGCAGGCGGGGGGCTCTCCTGCTTTGCGTCCCGTTAAATGTCTGGAGTAGTTTTCGATCCCATTGCAATAGCCCACCTCCCGCAGCATTTCTAGGTCGTAGCGGGTGCGCTGCTCTAGGCGTTGGGCTTCCAGGAGCTTGCCTTCTTTGCGAAAGAGGGCCAGTTGCTCTTCCAGTTCTTGCTCGATGTTGAGGATTGCCCGCTCCAGTTGTGCTTCTGGCGTCACAAAGTGCCGAGCAGGATAAACTCTGAGGGCGCTGAGGCTGTTCAAAATCTCGCCTGTAACCGGGTCGATTAAGCGAATGGCCTCGATCTCATCCCCAAAAAATTCGATGCGAATTACCCGATCCTCATACGCCGGCACAATTTCCAGCACATCTCCTTTGAGGCGAAATCGCCCTCGCACCAGCTCCAGGTCATTGCGCTCGTACTGGATGCTGGCCAGATCCCGCAAGACATCCCGTTGGTTGATCTCCTGGCCGACTTTGAAGGGGATGGAAGCCTTCAGGTATTCTTCTGGCATGCCCAGACCATAGATGCAGCTCACCGAGGCCACCACAATCACATCCCGCCGTTCAAACAAGGAGCGGGTAGCCGAGTGCCGCAGCATATCGATTTCATCGTTGATAGAGGAAGATTTGGCGATGTAAGTATCGGTGCTGGGAACATAGGCTTCCGGTTGGTAATAGTCGTAATAGCTGATGAAGTATTCGACGGCATTATTGGGAAACAGCTCTCGTAGCTCATTGCACAGTTGTGCCGCCAGCGTCTTATTGTGGGCCATCACCAAGGTGGGCCTGCCGATTTGCTGGATGGTGTGGGCGATGGTAAATGTTTTGCCGGTTCCGGTTGCCCCCAGCAAGGTTTGGAAACGATGGCCTTCTGAAATTGACTTCACCAAACCGGCAATTGCCTTAGGTTGATCTCCGGTGGGTTGATAGGGAGAAACCAGTTGAAACTCTGACATGGGTTTGACTTTCGGATGGGCCTAGATAGCTGCCGGGCTGGTCAAGGCAGGGCTGATCTGCACGTTGGTTTGGAATGGTGGTGCGGATCACAAAGGCTTGTAGGGTGCCTCTAAGCTTGACCGCCTGCTCAGCAGTGGGCTCCAGCTTGCGCACCAGGATGAGCCTCTGTTCCATGGTAAGGTTTTATCATGCATGACTGAGGGCAGCTCTTCTTCCTGGGCCTGTTCATGCCAGTGATGTGAAGCATTAGGGCCTGGGTACACGCGCTACGTCTCCCTCGGTGAAGAGATGAGATATGGGACGACGGCAACTCTTGCGCGGGATCCTAATCGGGTTGGGTCTTCTGGCCGCCCTGATGGTGTGGGTTGTCGTGTGGCTGCTCACCCGCAGTCCGGTAGCTTTGTTGCTGGCCCACCCGGAGCTGCCACCCATTGTGGGCTTTGCCCCCAGCTCTGCGCAAGCGCTGCTGGTGTTGGCCGTTCCCCTGGACGAGGTGCAAGCGTTTTGGCAAGCGGCAACCCCTGCCCCTCAGCGACGCGCTACCCGTCAGCAATGGCGAAAGTTTTTCTCCCCCGAAGGCCCAGGCTGGCTGGGATCCATGCTGGCCGGGGGATCCCTTGATTTCGAGCGGGAGGTGCGGCCCTGGCTGGGGAGGAGCACCCTCTTGGCCAGTTTGCCGGAGTGGGGCACCTTGGTTGCCCTAGAAACGCGGGATGCGGCAGTCTCTCAATTTGAGCTGAACCTGTTGTGGGAACGGCAGAGCTTGGCCGGGAGGCCGGTGCAGGTGGACACTTACAAGGGCATTCAGGTGGTGTCTAGCCCGATTCCGGGCCTGCAGGGTTTCTCGGCAGCCGTTTTCGGCGAGCAATACGTGTTGCTGGCGGAGCAGCCTGCTGCCATTCGGGCTGCAATCGATGCTTGGCAGTTGCCGCAGTTGTCTCTGGTGGCTCAGCCTCTGTTTCAGCAGGTCATCCAGCCCTTGCGGGAGGCGCATGTGGGTTGGGCCTTCTGGCAAAATCCAGAGGCGGTTTCTTCAGATGGGCTGACGTTGCAGGCGGTAGGGCTGGGGTTGGGGGTAAACTTCCGCGGCTTGGTGGCCGAAAGTGCTGCCCTCTGGCATGCGCCTGCCGGGTTCTCCTTGCCGACAGCAGAAGCCTTTCGCCCGCAGATCCTTCAACATCTGCCGGATGAGACCTTGGCGCTGGTTTCCGGAGAGAATCTGGCCTCAGTTTGGCAGAGCCTGGGGCAGATCCAGCCCCTAAATCCCCTGGGATTGCGGGTGGATCCCGGCCAGTGGCGGCAGCGCTTGCAATCTCAGGTGGCGCTGGACTGGCAGCGTCTGTTGCCGGAACGGGGAGAGTTTGCCTTTGCCCTATTGCCCGGCGACGGGGATCCGGCCTGGCTGTGGGTCGGCAAGATGCCGGATGAGTCGGTCGCGACAGCGGGACGGAGTCCTTATTTTGATCTGGATGAGCGGGCGCGCGCCCAAGGCTGGCAGGTAATCTCTCTGGCAACGAAGCGTGGCACCGCCACCGCCTGGGCCAAACCAACCATTCCCGCAGGGGGGCAGTCAGAACCCCAGCCGGTCGCGACAGCGGGACGGAGTCCTCACCGCTCCACCCATCGACCGGAGATCCCCGTGTTGGCAGGGGAGCGGCTGGAAGTCAGCGGGAAGGGAGGATCCCTGCCGTTGCCGGCGGCAGAAGCTCTTCCCCAGTCGCCGTCGGGGATCCCGTTGCCGGCGCAGGTGTATCACGCCGACCGCAAAGGCTATTCCTACCTGGCTTCTTCTCTGGCGGCTCTGGAGGCGGCCCTTGCGGATCCCCCCTTGGGTGCCGACCGCGCCTGGCGCAAGTTGGTGGCCCCCCTGCCCCACCGCAATCTGGGCTATGGATATGGATCCCTGGGGTTGCTCTTGGAAAGCGAGCTGCCCGACCCGGTCGCGTCAGCGGCGCGGAGCGCTAAGGGATCCCGCTGGGCATCCACGCGCTTTGCCTTCGCCACCACAGCCCTAGCGGTTTCTGAAGCTCCCTACCCCGATCGGGGCTGCCAGATTACCCAAATGGGCAAGCTGTTTTGGGAGTGGCATTGAGGGTCAGACTATCCAGGGATCCCGGCAGTTGGGGTGGATGTACTTGGCCAGATAGACCTGGTTGCCCATTTCATTCCACTCCACAAAGTCGAAGATTTGGGTGAGCAGAAGCATCCCCCGGCCCGATCGCGACAGCGGGACGGAGTCCTCTTCTTCAGTTTCCGAGATGCCGTGTTGGCAGAGGTGGAGCTTGCATTGGGGACGAAAGCCAGGCCCTTGATCCCGCACCAGCCATTGGTAAAAGGGTTCGGAGCTGGCGTACTCGATGATCACCTTCTTGTTGGGGTCGAGGCCGTTGCCGTGGCGGACGGCATTGATGATCGCTTCCTGTAAGCCCAAACGTACTTCTGCTCTCCAGGCGGGAGGGACTTTTGAGATCAAGAGATCGAGGACAGGCTGAGTGTAGAGGGTGGAGGGAAAGCTGATAACGCTCCAGGAGCAGTGGGCGGGTTTGAGGGAAAGGGCAATCACGGAGGCAGTCTTCCCTGGGGCACGGCACTCTGACCCCATTCTAGCAATCCCATCGGGGTCAACCCCAGCAGAGGTGCGGCAGGAGCTCGGCAAGGGGACTTTTGCCGTACCATCTTGAGTGGTAAGTCTCTTCGCGGTTTTATGGCGATCAAGGTTGGAAATAAGGTCAAAGTTCGCTCTGTCCAGGATCGCGGACAAGAAAACCTCAGCGCTCTGGTGGGCAAAGAGGCTGTGGTGCTGGCACGGCGTGTGGTCGATGGCAGCGGTGTCGGCTACATTCTGGAGTTTCCCGATCGCTCTCGACATTGGTTTTTCGAGAGTGAACTGGAGGTGCTCTAAGCCCCTATCTGTGTTCTGTTGTCTAGAGGGTCGGTTGGTGGCTTCTCCTCCTCATTTGACTCGCCGTTTGCTGGCCCGCCAGATGGCCGCGCAGGTGGATGGCCTGACCGTGGAAATGGCTGCTGCTGCTCTGGAGGCTATGCTGGACAGCATTAGCCAATGCCTGGCCCAGGGGGGATCCGTGCGGCTGGCTCGCTTTGGCACGTTCTCCCTGCGCCATCGTCCCGCCCGGCAAACCTATCATCCGCGCACCAAGGCCCCCATCCACATCCCGGCTGCCGATGTGCCTCATTTTGTTCCCAGCCCTGAGCTGGGGCGTCCAACTGGAGTTCGGGTGTCCACGTCTGAGTCCGCGGGATCCGTGTAGGGTAGCTGCAGAATGACTGTACTGCTGTGGTTTCGCACCGACTTGCGCCTGCTGGATCACCAGCCGCTGACGCGGGCATGCCAACAGGGATCCCCTTTGATCCCCTTGTATTGCTTGGATCCCCGCCAGTTCGGCGAGACTTCCCTTGGGCTCCGCCCCAGAACCGGCCCTTTCCGCGGTCAGTTTTTGCTGGAGAGTTTGGCGGATTTGCGGCAGCAGTTGCGGTCGCGCGGCTCGGATTTGGTGATCCGCCAGGGACAGCCGGAACACGTGATCCCCACCTTGGCACAGGAGTGGGGAGTCAAGGCGGTCTACGCCCATGAAGAGGTGGGCACCGAGGAGAAGGAGGTGGCGGCAGCGGTTGAGCGGGCTTTGCAGCCTCTGGGGATCCCGTTGCAGGTCGATTGGGGCCACACCCTCTACCACCCTGAAGATCTCCCCTTTTGCCTCTCCCAACTGCCGGAGCTGTTCACCCGCTTTCGAAAGCAAGTCGAGGAAAGCACTCCCATCCGGGATCCCTTGCCCATTCCCGCGATCCCCCCCCTGCCGTCGGGTTTGGATCCCGGCCCTCTGCCCACCCTGGCCTCGCTGGGGCTATCTTCACCTGCTAGGGATCCACGGGCTCGCTTCACCTACCTTGGCGGCAGCACCGCTGCCCATGCCCGCCTGCAAACCTACTTTTGGGATCTGGATCGGCTGCGCCTCTATAAAGAAACCCGCAACGGCATGTTGGATCCCGACGATAGCTCCCGGCTTTCTGCTTGGTTGGCCCTGGGCTGCATCTCCCCTCGCACCGTCTATGCCGAGGTCAAGCGTTACGAGCAGGAGCGGGTGCGCAATGAGTCCACCTACTGGCTGGTGTTTGAGCTGCTGTGGCGGGATTATTTTCGGTTTATCTTGGCCAAGCACGGCGCCAAACTGTTCCGTCCTTCTGGGATCCAAGGGATCCCCATCCCTTGGCAGCAGGATTGGCCGCGCTTTCAGGCTTGGTGTCGGGGTGAGACGGGCTACCCCTTGGTGGATGCCAACATGCGGGAGCTGGCGGCTACCGGATTTATGTCCAACCGGGGACGGCAGAATGTGGCCAGCTTTTTGACCAAGAACCTGGGCATCGACTGGCGCATGGGCGCTGAGTGGTTTGAGTCGTTGCTCATCGACTACGACGTGGCCAGCAACTACGGCAATTGGAACTACACCGCCGGCGTAGGGAATGATGCCCGTGGCTTCCGCTACTTCCACATCCCCAAGCAATCTCGCGAGTATGATCCCAAAGGAGGCTATCTGCGCCACTGGTTGCCGGAATTGGCCGGGATCCCGGGGGATAAAATCCACGAGCCCTATCGCCTCACTGCTGCCGAGCAGAAGCAATTTGGAGTCCGATTGGGGGTGGACTACCCTCGCCCACTGGTGGATTTGGAGAAGTCTCTCGCGGCCAACCGACGGGTTTACGAAGCTGCCCTGGCCTGCCGATAGGCATTGCCTTGTCTGGGGCTTCTTCCCGAGAGGGGGCTGAGGGGATTTTCTGAGGCGCAGTTCCGGCCCAAGAGTGCTATTCTAGTTAAGCACTATCCTGGCTCAGTAGCTCAGCGGTAGAGCAGGGGACTCATAAGCCCTTGGTCGCGTGTTCAAATCACGCCTGAGCCATCCATGCCAAACTCTTGTCAGAGGTTTCCGAGCCTGACAGATACCCTAGCTGGCTTGTAGCAGAGGCTTGTCGTAGAGTTATGAGCGAAACATGTTGGGATCCCTGTTTACACATCGGTTCTACAGATGGCCGTTCCCGATTATCAGAGCTTGATGTTGCCACTTCTCCAGTTTGCAGCACGTAAAGAAACCGAAATATCAACCAGCGAAGCTGTTGAAGTTCTGGCAAAGGAACTGGGCCTCACAGAGGACGATCTCAGGGAGATGCTGCCGAGCGGTGTACAGCCAACCTTTGTCAATCGCGTCGGCTGGGCTGCAACTTATATGAAAAAGGCAGGGCTGCTGGAAACAACGCGCAGAGGATTCTACCAAATTACTGACCGCGGAAGAGATCTTCTTGAAAAACAGCCCAAAACCATCAATGTAGAGTTACTCAGGCAATATCCTGAATTCCGAGAATTTGAGGGGCCCAAAGACACAAGAAGCAGCAACAAGGCAAGCAAACAAAAAGCTTTATCAGAGACTTCGGCAGCGACACCATTAGAGCAGTTAGAAGCTGCATATGAAAGTCTCCGTGACAAACTGGCTGATGAACTGCTTGCCAAGCTAAAGAAAGTATCGCCTGCCTTCTTCGAAAAGGTTGTTGTGGAACTGCTGGTCAAAATGGGCTATGGAGGTTCACGAGCAGATGCGGGCAAAGCAATTGGCAAGAGTGGCGATGGTGGAATTGATGGGATCATAAAAGAGGACAAACTCGGTCTTGATGTTGTGTATATTCAGGCAAAGCGTTGGGATAGCAATCCGGTAGGTCGTCCTGATGTCATGCAGTTTGTGGGTGCTTTACAGGCTCAAAGAGCAAACAAGGGTATTTTTATCACTACCTCCAGGTTTACTGAAGACGCTAGCAGCTACGTTTCGCAGATCGGCAGTAAGATTGTTTTGATTGACGGCGAACAACTAACAAATCTAATGATTGAGCACGATGTTGGCGTATCTACAGTTTCATTGTATCCGGTAAAGAAGATTGATAGTGATTATTTTGAAGAGAGCATCTAACATCGGAGTGAGAAAATTGAGCTGCTAGGGCCAGCAGAGTTAACACAAGGAGCAAAGCTAGCAAAGTTCATGTAGTGCCATCGCCTTCTTAAGTATGGGCATAAGTATCGAGGTCTAGCGTCACTGGGAATTCTCCTGTTCGGGGTAAAAGTTGGGATCCATCACCTGATCCAATATGTAGGGACACTGGGCAGGCAGATCGTCCAGAGATAGAGGCGTTTCTTTAGCCACCAGCAGTATGCCCTTTTGATAAGCTTTTTCTATTGCTTCAACCAGATAAGATTTAAGGCTGGGATTATCCGCAATTAACTCCTGGATTTCTTGCCGCTGTTCGATAATTGTGGCTATCCTACTTTTGCTTCGTTGTTGGGGCTGAAACCGCCACTTTAGCAAATGGCCCACCAGGATCCCCAGTCGATTCACCAGTTCGCGGCGTTCTTGCCTGCCCAAAGCCTCAATTTCCTCCACCAAGTTGGGAATATCCAATTGATCCCATTGCCCCGATTTCAGCAGCGCGGCTTGTTCTTGTGTCCAGGCATAAAAATCGCGGTCGTAAAGCGCCATGATCCATTCCTAACAGGACACCGGCCAAAGATAAGTCAATCCTACCGGTTCCAGCCGTTGAGCTTCGACCTCATAAGTTTATCGAGTCCTCAAACTCTGTAGCTACAAAGCCTCGGATCTGTGGCAGCGTTGGATCCCAATGGGGCCTGACCCTGAACAATATGAGGTTTCAACAGGTCTGGAGCGCTTGATCACGGCCCAGGATCCAGGCGATAAGGAGGGGATCCCTGTGGTCAAGATAATACCGGACGGTTTGGGTCAGGTCGATCTCCAAGATGCTGGTGATCATCCTGTGCATGAGCTCCAGATGGATCCGGTCGTCCTAGGTAAGCAGAGCATACCTGCCATGGAGGCTGTTGTTGAGAGCGGCCAAGGCTGTTTGGGTGGCAGTAGCCATTCAAAGGGAGGCTTGAGGCAGGCATCCCACAGCAAGCGGAGTCGGGCCTCGGTGATGTGGAGAGGAGAATATGTTTTTGAAGGGATCCCTTTCAGCTCTCTCCCTCTGTTTTTTTCCGCGAGCGAGTTGAGGTCGCTTTCTTCGCGCCAGCGGATGCCGCAGATCTCTTGGATGATTTCTTCAGAGTAGGGGGCAACGCTGTAGGAGTTACGAAAAATACTTCCGATAGGGCATCCAGTTTTTTGCCTCGCGTAATTTTGCACCCAAGCTTGGTTATGGGGGTTAAGTCCTGCCACCAACTTCTATCCGCCTCTGCAATCCGGGCAGCTGCAATGGTTACATCGACTCCCTTGAGGGGACTGCTGGGTCGCTCGGCTAGGTATCTTAGCGCAGCCAAGATAGTCTCTCTCGATGTATTGGTCAAATTTACCTTCGGAACAATTTCTTTGGCGAGAATCTGGGCCTGCTTAACCTGCTCTGGATCAGGATCGACAACGATACACCATAGCCTTTCCAGTCCCGCTTCTTGAGCAACTGCATAGACAAAATGGTTACCAATGGCCTTGTACTGATAGTCGCCAGACTCGGCCACCAGCAGAGGAACCCAGTTGTGTCCTCCTGTTGCCCTTAGCTGATTTGCGGCTGCTGTAACAAGGAAGGAGGGAGCAGAAAACCCATCGGCGGGCGTAATGCTCTCAAGGGGTAAGTTAACCAACCTACCTAGATCTGAAAACTCACTCATCGATAAAGTACTCACGGGCAAGACTCTGGTAGTATTCTAAAACTCTCCTGTCGTTAAAGACGGCAGGAATTCGATCAAACTTTGCAGAGGATATCACTGCATAGTCAGGTATCCTAAAAATGCTTTTGTTTTCATTACCTTTCTTAAAATGCGGCCAGAAATATGGAAGTAGATCTACACTTTTCTCCTGGTCGATAAGCTTCCGTATCTCTTCGTGAGCTAGTCTAATAGTGTATTCACTTCTCGAAGAGACGCCGTTGAAAAAGGTAGGCAAAGCAATAGGGCCACCATCCTGTCGTGACCTAGCAGTTTCTGGAATAAACTTGGTGATTACTCTAACAGCATTATTCAGGGAAGACGGATCGTCGGGGCGGGTAGGTATCAAAATAACATCGGCAGCAAAAACACCACTTTGGCTGAAGTAAAGCCATTGAGTTGGGCAGTCGATTAGGATGTAATCATACTCATTGCGAAGAGGGGCAATCAGATCTCGAAGGCGTCGGGTTCCCTTTTGGATATATGCTAGCGACTGGCTGTCGGTCAACGTCTCCAGCTCAGGGTCTCTTGGGATAATGTCAAAGCTAATGTCGAGAGTTGAGTCAAAGATATAGGGGAACTTATTCTTGGCATTTTTAATTGAATAGCTACGCGATTGAATAATACTATGAACATCTATCTTTGGATCTTTCAAGCATTGTGTTAGCGTAATCTCTCCAGGAGAAAGGCCAAAACTTCTTGTCAAGTCTCCCTGAGAATCAAAATCAACAGCTAAGACTCTTTTTCCCTTTGCTGCAAGTGCTGCTGCCAAGTTGATGACAGTCGTTGTCTTGCCTACGCCTCCTTTGTTATTGTACACACATATAGTCAAGGCACGCTCATAGTTTTCTAGCTTGTTTCGCAAATCACGTACTATGGTCTCAATGTTATCTGGATTAATGGAGAAGTTTGCTGTAGCAGGGTGAACGACTTTTCCGTGCTTCCTCCAAAGCTGGATGTTATTTGCATTGGTGATAATTCCCCATTTTGCAGATTTGCAGTTCTTGGCAAGCAAGTAACTTTCTATCTGACAAACTGCATCTCTATAGTAAGATCCTTCTCTGAGATTAACTGCTCTAGATTTTGCCTCCAAAAGCAAGTAGGGATTCTTCGGGGATCTAAAGAAAGTATCTTCAGGATCTCCGTTCTTTCTTGCTGCGAGATCGACCTGGCCGCAACCTGTCTCGAATTCTTCTCTAATTTCCGACTCGTCAAAGCCAAGCGCCTGCAGGAGAGGAGAAGCAAAGTGTTGGACAACAACTCGCTCTACCCTCTCGGTGGGAGACATCCTCTCAAGCTTCTCTCGGAGATATCTAGCCGCAGTCATAGGAAAAAATAAGGTGGACAATGCTAACCAAGCTAAAAGCTCGCCCTCAGCATAGCAGTTGCTTGGCTCGTTCTGACAGTGCCTGAGCTGTCAGGCCGTTGTAGTCCATCAATTCGGCGGGGGTGGCGGTGGTTTCGCCGCGTTTCCAAGCGAAGAAATCCCGCGGGCCGGCATAGCGCAACATCAAGGGTTCGAGCATCAGGCTAGATCCGCCTGTTACCCCAATGAGGGCCTCGCCGGCAAACCAAGCGGCAAATTCTTGGTCGGACATGAATTCCCCATCTGGCTGAGCACAGGTGGACCAAGCCACGTCGCCGGGGCGATACAGACGGCGGGGGTTAATCACCGAGACGATTTTGCAGCCGATTCCTTGGGCTTGGAGCTGCTCAGCCGCCTCGAACACGGGCAGGAGAATCATATCCCCCACCACGGCAAAGACCACGGTGCGGGATCCAGGAAGTTCCTGAAGGACGGTGCAGCCTTGCTCTACTGCTTGGCGGGCTTGTTCTAGGGTGGTGCGGATGGGCAGGGGAGTTTTGCTGGCGATGATAGGGATCCCTTTGTTGCAGGTGGATAGGGCCCATTCGTAGGCAGCTTGGGCACAGTTGGCATCCGGCGGGAAGAGGGGAAAGATGTTGCCGTTGCGCATCATGGCTGCCAGGTAGGCCTCAATTTCCGGGCGTTGGTGGGTCCAGCCGTTGCGCCCCTGTTCCAAAGCGCCGGCAGTGAAGAGGGCAATGGCCGAGGGGGTGGGCCGGCGCAGCTCCGCCATGGCTTGGGTTACCGTCTGCCAGATGGGTAGGCCGTTGACGGCAAAGGACTCGTAGGAGCACCACAGGGAGCGTCCGCCGAAGAGGGCTAGGCCCGCCGTTAGCCCCGCGCAGGCATCTTCGCTCAGGGGTTCGTAGACCTGGCCTTGGGGCTGTTGGTTGTATAAGGGATCCACCGTGGGGTGAATCACCTTGAGACCTTGGTTCACATTGGCGATGCCGGAAGCTTCGTTGCCGTCGGCATTGGCCACCAAAAAGTCGGGATCCTTCTGCCCCACCTGCACCACCAGGGATCCGATGGCCGTGGTAGAAACCTGCTTGTCCCCCAGGGGAAACTCCGTCAGGTTCAGGGATCCCAAAGGCGGCAAAGGCCGAACGAACTCTGTAACCGCCACCTTGGCGGCTGGCCCCCCGGCTGCCCGTTGGCAGTTCTGTCGCACCAGGGCCCAAGCTGCCGGGTGTAAAGCCCGCGCCCGCAGAGCCGCCACAATGTCCGGGTGATCCAGAGTGTGGTGGCCGTAGAGGTTGTGGGACTTGGATCCCTTGGCATGTACCCCAGCCCCCTTCAGTTGCTTGAGGATGAAAACCGTTAATTGTCCGCTCAGGGCTGATTGGATGGCTCGCTCCATTTCGATCAGCACCCTTTGGGCAAAGGCAAGGCGGGCTTCCAGGGAAAACTGGGTGCTATCGACATAGGGGCCGGGCTGCTGGGCATCGTCGAAGTCTTTGGCGTCCACCAGAATCACTTTCTCAAAGCCGTTGCCCCGCCAATACTCGGCCATCTGGGCGTTGCTGGCGGTGGAGATCATGCTGTGGTGCTCTTGGCTGTAGCCGTTCCAGACCAGCACCGGCAGGAAGTTGGTGCGCTGCGGGAAAGCCGTGTGGAAGTGAATCATGGAGCTCATCACATAGGGCTCCCCCAGGCCGCCATCCCCAATCGTGACCGGGAAGAGGCGATCCGGGTAGAGTAATGCCCCCGCCATGGCAAAGTGCTGCCCCTGCCCCAGCGGCCCAGCCGGCGCCAGCAGTCCGGGAATGTAGCCAGAGAGGTGACCCAACAGCCCTTCCCGCTCTCGAAAACGGGCCCGCAGGTCGGCGACGGTGTGGATGCCCATCTCGGCCAGGGATCCATCCAAAAACATGGCCGCGTAAAAGCCCGGCGCGTGGTGCCCGACTTCGGTGGGGATGTTCTTCTGGCCCAGGTACACCAGAGCTGCATAGGCTTCTGCTTGGCTGGCAAATCCGCCCGGATGGCCTGAGGCTTTACTGGCGGTCATTTGCAGGGTGAGGTAGCGCAAGGCATCGGCATAGAGCAAGGTTTGGTAGGCGGCCATGCGACTGCCGGGATCCCTCAGTTTCCCGGTGCCGGCATCCACTGCAGGGGCCTGGCCCAGGCGGTCAAATTCCGGCCAGGGATCCCCGAAGTACTGGATCCCTTCGCAAAAGGCGGGGACTTGGGCAGTTGCCTCCTGAGCCAGTGTCATCGGTTCAGCCTCACGCTTGTTGGGTTATTCACACTCACTGTAAACCCGATAACGCTTTTTGGATGTTCTGAGCAGAACTCGTCCAGCCGACGATGCCCCCTTGCGCCCGGATCATCTCCAGGGTGGCTTGCTTGAACTCTGGGAAGTAGCTGGCGGTGCAATCTTCCACCAGCAGGCACTCATAGCCGCGGTCATTGGCCTCGCGCATTGTGGTTTGCACGCAGACTTCTGTGGTTACCCCGGTGAACAGCAGGTGGGTGATGCCGCGCTTTTGCAAGATTGCTTGCAGCTCGGTGGCGTAGAAAGCCCCCTTGCCGGGTTTGGGAATGACGATCTCTCCCGCAATCGGGGCAAGCTCAGGGATGATGGCGTTGCCCGGCTCTCCCCGAATCAAAATCCGCCCCATAGGGCCTTCGTCCCCAATGGTCAGGGATCCCTTGCCGCGTTTGCGCTTGCTGGGCGGGCAATCGGAGAGATCTGGCTGGTGACCCTCCAGGGTGTGGATGATGGTTAGGCCCTTCTGACGACAGAAGTCCAGCAGTTCCTCCAGGGTGGGCACAATGGATCCCAGTTGGGTGACATCGTTGCCCAACATTTCCCCAAAGCCGCCCGGCTCCAGGAAATCTCGCTGCATATCGATGATCACCAGGGCCAACTGAGACAGGCCGGGAACTTCATACTCGTAGGGCAAGGCCGGGATCCGAAACATAGAGACCCCCAGTTGGGATCAATGCTGGGGCGGGGATCCTGCCTCGGCCAGGCCGATTTCCCTCAACCGCTGGGCCAAGTATTCTCCGGCAGTCAGGGAAGGGAACCGAGGGATCCCGCCGGTGCGGGCCACACAAGTCGGCAAGGGCGTGAGATCCACCTCTGGCCGCGGATGCACAAAGAAGGGAATGGAAAAGCGGCATTCTTGAGGGTTGTCGGGGTTGGTCACCCGATGGGTGGTGCTGCGCAACAGGCCATTGGTGAGGTTTTGCAGCATATCCCCAGCATCGACAATGATCTGACCAGGGAGGGCCGAAATGGGCAGCCAAGATCCATCTCGTTGCAGAAGCTCTAGCCCTGGCGCGGTGGCTTCACACAAGAGCGTGATCAAGTTGATGTCTTCATGGGCTGCAGCTCGTAAACTCTGGGGAGGGGCTTCAGCGGGAAGGGGCGGATAGTGAATCACCCGCAAGAGATTGGCTCCTCCTTCCACCGCTTTGGGCAAGTATTCGGCAGGCTCCCCCAGATACAGAGAGACCGCCTGCAACAGGCCCTGGGCACAGGTTTCCAGTTGGGCGAACAGCTCTACCATCACCCTGCGAAATTGGGGCACCTCCCGAGGCCAGATGTTGGCAGGAAGGTGGGGATCCCCTTCGCGCCCGATGTGCCAAAACTCTTTCATGTCAGGATAGGGATGATCTTTGGCGTGTTCTTTGCCAAAGGGGGTGTACCCTCGTTGCCCCAGCAGCGCCGGATCCTCATAGGCTCTCTTGGTTGGCTCTGGCAAAAGAAAAACGGCTTCTGCGGCTTCATAGGCTTCCCGGATCAATTCCGGCGATAGGCCATGGTTAACCAAGGCAAAAAAGCCAATCTGTTGCAGCGCTTCCCCCACCTGGCGGACAAACTGCTCCCGCTCACCTGACGTTCCGTTTTGAAAGGCGGCGAAATCGACAACTGGCAGGGTCTGGCGTTGGGGAGTGGTTGCCATGGCAGAAGTCGTCTCTGGTGGAAAGTCAACACTTTCTCAGGCAGCGGGCTTGGTACCCTATGCTATCCTTCCTAAGAAGCCAAGGGGAGAGTTCTGAATCGAAGACGGTCTGTTCGGGGTTCATCTACAATATCTATCTACAATATCTAGAGTCTAAAGCTGCTCAGCTACTTGCCTTCCCACAAGATGCAGGTAGAATCCTGCCGGACAGCCTCTGTCCCTTTTGTCTGGAGATTGCACCTTGTAGTGGCCTGTGCCCTTTTTGGAAGGCTGTGATAAAGTCGATAGAAGCAAAGCTATGGATTGATTTTGCCTTGAGAGCAGTCTGAGCCCTGGGTAGGCGGAATGGAGCGAGTTGTTCTGTTGTTGCACTGGGTTAACTGGATAAAGCAGGGCAGGCTACTTCTCTCTTTTTTAGCTGATTAAAGTTTTTGTAAAGTTACGGATCCCTGTTGCTTGTCAACCATAACCGCGCCTAGAATTGCCGAGGACTGATGTTTTCGGAGATAGTTTGCAGACACTGTTGATGTTGCTTTCCTTTTGCCTACTCTCAATCTGTTGACCTTTCGAGACCGACTGCTCTATGACAGACACTCATCCCTGTGCCCCCTGTATTGTGAATACGGGAACTCTGGTCAATAAGCGGGATATTTACCGACTCCTATCCGATTTGGCCCGTGTTCGCTACTTCGATATTGTCGATGGCTCAGTGCGGAAGCAAGGGGAAGGCTGCGTGGTGGATGTTTTTCAGGATCCCACTGCTGCCACACTGGTGGTAAACCGTAGCCTCTACTTAAATGTGAACAGCTTTGACTATGCCTGTCTGCGGGATCCCGCTTCCGAAGAAGAGATTGCCAACCTGGGCAAGGAGCAGCCGGGCGTGGTTATCGACTTGGTTCAGGACGGACGTATTCTGCGCTTGGTTCCCCTGGTGGAGCCGCGTTCGGATCCCGAGGAGCTCTTGGGGGATAACCAGGCGCTGCGGGCGGCGGTGGATGTTTTGGCTGCGGGCTGGGGCATAGAAGAGGAAAACTCTTCCGACTCCTCAGATTGAGAGATCCTGACCTGAAAATATAGACCTCCAAACCCATCTCTTCCTGGCCTTGAAGTTGACCGGTGCGGTGTGACGCAAATCATGCTCGGGAGGATGGTTGCAGCCGGTATGATCCACTTGGGTCATGGGGCTTTTTGGGAGGTGGTGTGAATTCAAGGCAGCGACTGCTTTTGGGCAGAGTGTGGGGCCTGCGCCTGCTTGGATCCCTGGTGGCTGTGCTTCTGGTACTGGCGCTCAAGGCCTGCGGGGGAAGTGGTGGCTCCTCTTCTGTGAGTGTCATTCCCACTCCCATTCCAACCGTCATTCCCACTTCTACTCCAACTGTCGTTCTCACCCCTACTCCGACTGTCGTTCCTACCTCTTTGCCCTTGCCGACGGCTGCCCCTGTTTCCCAGTTCACCATTGACGTTCGCTTTCCCGACAACAGTCTCACTCCTACCCAGCAGTCGATCATCCGCAGTGCTGCTCTGCGCTGGCAACAGATCATCGTTGGCGACCAGCCGGATCTGCCCCCCACCACCATTCGGGCCGACGAATGTGATCGAGGGTTTCCCAGCACGCCACTCAATTTCCCCATCGACGATCTGTTGGTGGAGGTGCGGGCCAGAAATCTCGGCGACGAGCGAATTTTGGGGAAAGCTGCTCCCTGTTTTGTACGGGCCTCTAATGGTCTGCCTTTTTACTCCGTAGTTCTGTTCAACAGTCAAAATCTATCTGCCCTAGAAGAACGAGGGGATCTGCCCATTACCGCCCTGCACGAGTTGGGCCATGCCTTGGGCTTTTTGCCCAGCGTCTGGGATCCCAAGGGGCTAACGGTGGGCTTGGTGGGACGGGATCAGCCTACGCCCCCTGGCTATGATCCCCGCTTTATCGGCCCCAGGGCGGTCAGCGCCTTCGCCACGCTGGGAGGAAACGCGCCCTCTGTGCCCTTGGAGAACCAGTTTGGGGAGGGATCCCGAGATTCCCATTGGCGGGAGAATGTCTTGGGCCGCGAGCTGATGACCAGCCGCATCGACCGGGGGGTAGCCAACCCCTTAAGCATTCTCACCGTCGAAGCAATGGCAGATATCGGCTATGACGTGAACCCGGCAGCGGCGGATGGCTTTGCTTTGGGGCGCGGCAGGGGGGTCTCTCAACCTTTGGAGCTGCAAGAGCTGGAGTTGACCCTACCCCTACAGCGATTTGACGCCGAGGGCAGGCGGGTGGGGGATCCCTGAGAAAAAGAGCATATTTACTCATGGCCAAGATGCTGCTTCTTAACAATAATGAAGGTCGAGTTGTATAACTTCACAACATCGACATAACATCGACAAGTTCTCAACATCGACAAGTTCTCACCTCATCTCTTTGCAATTAGCTATGGGTATCCTCAAAAAGCTTTTCGGCGGCCTGTTCTCCTTCTTCGGCATTCTCTTCGGCGGCTTGGTGGATTTTGTTACCGGGCCTTTTCGTCCTGCACCGGCTTCCCCCAGCTCTGCTCCGGTGGCTACAGCTGTTCCTGCCAACAAGCCCAAGGTGGTGGTGGAGAAGCCTTTTGTGCCCAATGAGATCTCGGCTCCGCGTCCTAACCGTCGCCCTGGCCCGGCTTTGGATGTGTTCCGGGCTATGGTTCAGGAGATCCCTTCGGCGCGAGCTTAGTCTGCCCATCTTCGGGAGCAGCCCGTAAGATGGAGGTGAAACGCTGGAGACTGCTCTCTATGTCCGATCTCTCTTTCTCAGAACAAGAACGGCTGAAACAGCTTGAGCGTGAACTGGAGCAGGCGGCTGCAGCCTCTCGGGAGTCGGGAACATCCGTTGCGTCTCGGGGGAAAAGTGCCGTTCGAGCTTGGATTGAGACTTGGGGGCGTCCACTGGTGACGGTCTTCGCCATTCTGGGCTGTATTCTTCTGGTTGGGCTGTTCTTCCGGGTTTTCGGCACTGTTCTCAGGTGGGCGGTGGTGGCGGGGTTGGGCTACCTGCTCTACGCCTGGGTGGTGGCACCGCGGCTGGGCCTTCCCACCGGAGCTAAGTCGAAGCCAGAGGACGGCGGTAGCGGTGCGGAGCACCATCTCGACAGCTTTTGATGGGCAGGGATCCCTGGCGAGCATATGCTTACCTGGCGGCGGCCATCTTGGGCTGGGCTACGGCTGCCAGCGCTTTTAAGTTTGGGTTGCAGCACCTGTCGCCGACGGTCTTGCTGATTTTTTCGGCATTGAGCTCTTGCTTGATCCTGGGGATCGTTTTGGTGGTTACAGGGCGGGCAGGGTTCCTCGGCAAGCAGAGGGGATCCCAAATCCGCCTGTCGGCCCTTCAGGGGCTGCTCAACCCCTTCGGCTACTATGGGGTGTTGTTCCAGGCTTATGACCGTCTGTCGGCTCAGGCGGCGATGGCTCTGAATTACACTTGGCCGCTGGTGCTGGCTCTTCTGGCGGTGCCGCTGCTGGGAGAGCGCTTCCGTTGGCGGCTGGTGTTGGCCTTGGGGGTGAGCCTGCTGGGGGTGGTGCTGGTGGCTACGGGGGGATCCTGGGGCACCTTGCAGGCGGGGGATCCCTGGGGGGTCCTGCTGGCGGTGGGCAGCTCTGGAATCTGGGCGCTCTACTGGCTGCTCAATGTGCGGGATGGGCGAGATGCGGTGCTGAAGCTGTTTATGGGGTTTCTCTTCGGCAGCCTCTATGGCCTGCTACTGCTGCCGTTTCAGGAGGTCTCTTGGACAGTTGCGGGGCTGGGTTGGGCGGCTTACATTGGTCTGGCGGAGATGGGCTTAACTTTTGTGTTTTGGCTGCGGGCTTTGGAGTTGGCGGGCCACCGGGGATCCCTGGCCAACTGGGTGTATGTGACGCCCTTTTTGTCGTTGGGGTTGATTGCGGTGCTGTTGGGCGAGACGATTGCGCTGGGATCCGTGCTGGGCCTGGGCTTGATCTTGGCGAGTAACCTGTGGGGATCCCATAGGGAAAAGCCCCCCGCGGATCCTGTTCTGTCCTGAGGCGGTTGCGTTCGCGCCAGCGGGACGGAGTCCTATCGCGTTAGCGGTGCAGAGCACAATGAATCCCGTTCCTCTGTATGTGGCGGCAACAGCTCACGGGTTTGGGCACGTTACCCGTCTGGCGGCGGTCGTGAATGCTTTGCTGCGGCGGGATCCCCATGTTCTGCCCATCTTTGTTACGCCGGCTCCCCGCTGGCTCCTGAAGCGTTACGTGGAGGGGAAGTTTCTCCATCGGCCGCGGGCGTTGGATGTGGGGGTGGTGCAGCCGGATGGGCTGCAAGCGGATCTGCCGGCTACGTTGGCCGCCCTCAAGGCGTTTAAAGCCAGCGCTGCGGAGCTTGTTCGAGAAGAAGCGGATTTCATTCGAGCCCAGGGGGTGCCTTTGGTGTTGGCGGATGTGCCGCCCATTGCTGCGGCGATTGCCCAGGCTGCTGGGATCCCCTGCTGGATGGCCAGTAATTTTGGCTGGGATTTCATCTACCAAGAATACGGCCCTGAGTTTCAACCGTTTGTGGCCTGGGTTCGGGAGCTCTATGGGCAATGTGACCTTCTGTTTCGCCTGCCCTTTAGCGAGAGCATGGTCGCGTCAGCGGTGCGGAGCACTAGCGCCTTCCCGCATCAGCGGGAGGTGGGGCTGACGGGATCGGATCCCCGCTACCCACCAGAAGAGGTCGCCGCCCAGTTGGGGTTACACCCGGATCAACCCAGGGCTTTGTTCACCTTTGGCGGGCTAGGGGTACGGGGGTTTCCTTACGAGCGGCTCCAAGATTTTCCCGACTGGCAGTTTCTCACCTTTGATCCGGAAGCTCCCCCCTTGCCCAACTTGCGGGTTTTGGATGGGCGGGTGTGGCGACCGGTGGATGTGATGCCCCTCTGCCGCTGGGTGGTGTCCAAGCCGGGCTATGGCACTTTGGCGGAGGCCCTGCGCAGCCGCACGTCCATGGCCTGTGTCGTCCGCTCTGGGTTTGCTGAGTCGCCGTTGCTGGTTGAGGGTCTGCAGCGCTACGGCTGGCATCGCATCCTCTCCCCAGAGGAGTTCTTTCAGGGATCCTGGGACTTTTTGCAGGATCCCGCCCACCCGCCCCAGAGGCCGGATGGGTTGGATCTCCAGGGGAATGAAACCCTGGCTGCGGCCTTAGAGGCATTCCTGCGGGGGAGGGATCGCGGGTAGGATAGGGGGCAGCTTTCTGCAGCGGATCCCTTCACGGTAGCGGTGTGGAGCCCTATGGCCAGCAGCTCGTTCGGGTCAGCGGTGCGGAGCACTGCGGAATCTTTGCGGCAACTGTACGAAGAATTGCCCTACCCCAATGTGGCGATTGAGGCCTCGGGCCGCAACGCCATTGACGGGTTGTACCGCCTAAGTTTGACCACCGCCCAATACGCCCGCACCCGCGCCATTGTGCCCAGCGAGGGTGCTCTGATTTTGAATGCCGGCTGCGGCTCGGGCTGGGAAACGTTGATCTTGGCGGAGGCCAATCCGGGGGCGCGGCTGGTGGTGTGCGACCTGTCGGCAGAGTCGGTACGGGTGACGGAGCGACGCTTGCGCTACCACGGTTTTGGAGAGGTGGAGTTGTATGTTCTCGACCTGTTGGATATCGAACAGTTGGGGTTGGAATTTGACTTCATCAGCCTTAACGATGTGCTCTATCTGCTGGACGATCCGGTGGCGGGGCTAAAGGCGCTTAAGCGGGTTCTAAAACCTGACGGGATCCTGCGGGCCAACCTGCACCACGCCTACCAGCGGGAGGTGATCTTTCGCCTACAAGAGGCGTTTCGGCTGCTGGGGCTGTTTGATCTACCCACTCCTGAGGCCTGTCAGCGGGTACGGGAATTCATGGCCAGTTTGGCCTCGGACGAAATGCGGGCAGCCCTGCGCTGGAACCCTGAGATCTACAAAGACGACACCAACATCCGGGCCAACTACCTCTTGCCAGGAGACAAGGGCTTCCTGATCCCCGACCTGATGCGCATGCTCGAGGAAGCTGAGCTGGGCCTGGTTTGTCTGGTGGACTATGCCGACTGGGATCCGGCGCTTTTGTTCAAGGAGAGGGCCATGCCCCCCTGGTTGCAAGCTGAGTTGGACAAGCTCTCGCCTGCGGATCAAAATCACTTTTATGAGCTGATCTACCCCAACCATCGCCTCATTGACTTTTGGGCGGAACACCCCGGCTCTTCCTTGGTCTTGCCCTGGAGCGACGCCGATTGGCTGGGGGGCAGGGTGCAGCTTAACCCCATCCTGACCGACAACGTCGAATTTCGCCAAAACTTCGCCAAAGCCTACGAGAAGAAGCTGGAGTTTGCCATGAATTGGCCGGGGGCTAGCTATGGACGCCTAACCATTCCAGCTCCTCAGATGGCCTGGCTGGGATCCCTGTTGCAGGGGCCAACGCCGGTGAAGGCCATGATTGAGCAGGCAGCTCAGGTCAACACGTTAGAGCCGGAAGCGGCCCAGGAGGAGGTGCTCACCTACCTGGCAGGGCTGGAGTCGTTTTTGTTTGTGATGTTGGATCCTGCACCCGTTCCAGGAGAAGGAGTTTTTCCAATCGCTTGAGATCCCCGAGCCTTTCTCCCAAGGGTAGAGGGAAGCCAATGGGCCGGTTCACGGCAACTTGGAACGACTATTGAGGGATTGAGGCTCTGCCGGGCTGCAAGAACGGTCTTGGGCAGATGTCAGATGGGAAGAGATCCCTCTCTAGCGATCCACCAGGCGCAGCTCGAAGGTGAGGATGTTGGCGGCCAAAATCTCCAAAGCCCCGCCCTCGATAAGGTCGCGAGTGAGGGCAGCTCCGGAGCCACTTTGTTGGATCAATTCGCGGCTGCGGCGCACCGTCTCTTGTCGCTGGGGATCATCCACAACCACCTGCCGCTGATTGGACAGGCTGAGGCGATAGAAGTTGGGCAAATCTCCCCGGGTGGCATCAATGGCCAGATTGGTCTCTTCGGGGGCCACACGGAAGGGGGCGCGAGCGGTGAGCAGAGCCACCTGAATATCTTGATCCCGCCCATCGAGACCCTGCAGCTCGGAGATATCGATCTGGAAGTTGAGGGTATCGCGGTCGCGGGTGAGGCGATTGACCCGTACCTGGTTAAAGCCGACCGCAAACTCTCGTTCCGGCTCTCCAAACCGCTGGATGGTGGCCTGCAAGACCGACTCTTCGTTGAGGGGGGTAACCCGAATGAGGTAATCCCAGTCCCGCACAAAGGTGTACTCGTTGGGCCCCACACGGACGTTGGGATCCACCAAGTTGGCGGTGGGACCGGGGCTACCGGCCCGGCTGAGGGCCACCACGTACCAGTAGTTGGGGCTGATGGGCAAACCCAGGGTCATGCGTACTTCCAACACAGGCCGGGCCCAAGCTGCAACAGCCGTGAGAGCTGTTATGGCCATGGCCCCGAAGCAACTCCACAGCCAGCGCTGGGGAGGAAAATTAAGCTGCGGCGGGCGAGAGCAAGTGATGGCTGTAGTTCTCATTCAAGCCTTTTCAAGGGCAGTTGCCTGTCTGATACATTCACGCTGAACTCTCCTGAACATGGTTCAGGAAAGAAGCGATCGCATCCTGCCTATCTCTGAGCAGGAAGGCGGTATCCCGCAAAGCCCTGAGGAATACCCCCCGAGCGCTTTCCCCCTTCACTTCCCGGCAACCGTTGCGGTGGACTCAAGGATCAGGGGGAAACTTGGTCTACTATATCCCTCTCAATGACTTTTGCCAAACCGCCTAAAGCTCAGTAAATTCAGCAAAGTTCAGGGTTTTGGGGGTTAGAGGCATGCTCTCCGGCAGGGGGTGGAAGCCTGAACTCCTTTCCTGCTGATCTGGGAACAGTCTAGCCAGGAGTGGCGTGCCCTCAAAGGGTATCCTTATCGCGTTAGCAGGACGAAGTCTCACTGGGGTGGGGCGAAGCGCGGCGAAAGTTTTTGTTAAGCATACACCTTAGTTCCGGACTGGGAAGATTTCAAGCGCTTTTGCACAGGTTTGGGGAGGCTCTCGTTCATTACCTTGGTTGGTTAAGCAAGTGCAGGGGTGGGATCCCTTTGTCCACCTACCTGTCCCTATGCCTATTGTGGGAGCAACTTGACGATGCGAGCGCGAACGGCCTTGCCGCTGCTGTGTCTTTCTTTGCTGTTAACTGCCTGCCGAGCTGGAAGGCCGCCCCAGGAGATGGAGGGGGACGGCCAACCCCCCACGCCAGTGGGAATAGGAGTGGTGGAAGAACGGATGATTGAGGAGGCGTCGGAATTTATCGCCAGCCTCGGATCCCAGCAGGTGGCCAGCATCCGGCCCCAGGTGAGCGGACAGGTGACTCGGGTGTTGGTGCAGTTGGGATCCCAGGTGGCTGCTGGGGCACCTCTGTTTGAGATCGACAGCCGTCAGCAACAGGCGGCGGTGGCCGGCCAAACGGCGGGGATTGCCGCGGCCCAAGCCAACCTGGAGAGCAGCCGTGCTCTGCTCAGCCAGTTGCGGGCGGATCGGATGCGCCTAGAGGCAGCGGCGGAGTTTGCCCGGGATCTGCACGAACGTAACCTGCGCCTATTGGCGGAGGGGGCCATCAGCCAGTTGCAGGTGGATCAGTCCAGCCGCGATCTGCGCCAGGCGGAGGCGGCTTTGGCAGCGCAACAGGAGCAGATCCGCGCCCAGGAGGCAGCGATTTTGCGGGCAGAGCGAGAGGTGCAGCGGGCCCAGGCAGAGGCGGAGCGGCAGCAGGTGCAATTGCAGTTTTTCCAGGTCACGGCTCCCTTTGCGGGCATTGTGGGGGATGTTTTGGTGAGGCAGGGAGACTACGTGACACCGCAAACGGTTTTGACTACCCTGACCCAAAACCAGGCACTGGAGATCAACCTCAATATCCCCCTGCAGCGGGCCCCGCAACTGCGCATCGGCACCCCAGTGCAGCTCCTGGACAGCCGCGGCGAGGTGATCGGCACCAGCCAGATCTCCTTTATTGCTCCCGAGGCGGAAGCCAGCACGCAGTCGGTTTTGGCCAAGGCCCTTCTGGAGAATCCAGCCGGGCAGTTGCGCTCGGCGCAGTTTGTGCGGGCTCGTGTCATCTGGGAGGAGCGACCGGCCTTGCTGATTCCGGTGACAGCGGTGGCCCGCTTGGGAGCGCAAACCTTTGTCTACACAGTGCAAACGACGGAGCCGCCAGCAGAGGGCATGCCCCCGGGGGCGGTGGCGGTGCAAAGGCCGGTACGGCTGGGATCCATCCACGGGAACAGCTATGAGGTGCTGGAGGGCCTAGAGGCCAATGAGCCAATTGTGCTCACTGGCCTGCAAAAAATCCGCGATGGCGCACCGATTATTGATGAGGTGATCCTTCAGCAGAGGGGGCAGCAACAAGGTGGAGAGGGGGGATCCCCGCCCTAGAAGAGGCTGTGCATTCTCAGCAATTCTTATTTGCCCCAGTTTTGGCCCAGTCATCCAAGCTTCAACTTGAAGGGCGACCAGCTCAACCGGTATCTCATCGCAGCGGATCCTTAGACTTATGTTCGTTGACTTTTTCATTCGCCGTCCTGTTTTCGCTACCGTCTGCTCCATCATCATTGTGCTGGTGGGGGCGGTGAGCATTCCCCTACTGCCGGTGGACTACTACCCTCAGGTGGCGCCGCCAGCCGTAACTGTGACAGCCGTTTACCCTGGGGCCAATGCCGAGACGGTGGAGACGACGGTGACCAACGTGCTGGAGCAGGAGATCAACGGCGTCGAGGGCATACGCTACATCTCTTCGGTGAGCAGCAGCAACGGTACCAGCCAAATCACGGTCACCTTCAGCCCCGATCGGGATCTGGACATAGCGGCTGTGGATGTGCAGAACCGAGTTGCCCGAGTTCAGGCGCGGCTGCCGGCAGAGGTGATCCAAAATGGCGTCAGCGTCCAAAAAGCCGGCGACAGTGCTTTCGTGCAGGTGGTGGCGCTGCGTTCGCAGGCAGGGGAATATGATGAGCTGTTTTTGAGCAACTACGCAGAGCTGTTTGTGCGGGATGCTTTGCGGCGCATCCGGGGCGTGAGCGATGTCATCATCTTTGGAGAGCGCACCTACGCCATGCGCATTTGGCTGGATCCGACACGCTTGGCCGGCTACGGGCTAACGGCTCTGGATGTGGTGAACGCGGTGCGCCAGCAGAATATCCAGGTGCCTGCCGGCCAAATTGGCAGCCAGCCCAGCCCGCCGGATCAGGAGTTTCAGATCAGCGTCCAGGCAACGGGGCGGCTCTCACAGCCGGAGGAGTTCGCCCAGATTGTCCTCAGGGCCAACCCCGATGGCAGTTTGGTACGCATTGCCGATGTGGGTCGGGTGGAGCTGGGAGCGCAAAGCTATGATACGTTCTTCCGCATCGGGGGACAGGAGGCGGTGGGGATCGCCATTACCAAGCAGCCGGATGCGAATGCCTTGGAGGTCTCGCGGCAGGTGGAGCAGACGTTGGAGGAGCTCTCCCGCAACTTTCCGCCCGGCTTGATCTACGAGATCCCCTTCGATGCCACCCTGTTCATTACCGAGTCGGTGCAGGAGGTGATTTTCACTCTGTTGCAGGCGATTGGCCTGGTGGTGTTGGTGCTGTTTATCTTTTTGCAGGATTGGCGCATCACCCTCATTCCCACCATCACCATCCCGGTAGCGCTGCTGGGTACTTTTGCTTTTGTGCGCCTGTTTGGCTTTTCCATCAACACTCTGACCATGTTTGGCCTGACTCTGGCCACCGGTCTGGTGGTGGACGATACCATCGTGGTGGTGGAAAATATCTCCCGCTATATCCGTGATCGCGGCATGCGGCCTCTGCAGGGGGCCTCGGCGGGGATGAATGAGGTGTTGGGGGCGGTGATTGCCACTACGTTGGTGCTGTTGGGGTTATTCCTGCCGATTGCCTTTTTTCCCGGCACCAGCGGTCGCATCTATCAGCAGTTTGCCGTCACCATTGCGGTGGCGGTCTCTCTGTCCACGTTCAATGCCATTACTTTGGCCCCGGCGTTGTCGGCACTGCTGATTCGTCCGCGCTCAGGAGAGATGTTTTGGCTGTTGCGCTGGTTTGACCGGTTGGTGGAAGGGATCCGAGCGGTCTACCGCCGCCTGCTGGAGCTGGTGGTGAGGCTGCGGCTGCTGGTGGTGGCTGGATTTGTCGCCTGTTTGGGCCTCACCTACTGGCTGTTCCAGGTTGTGCCGACGGGGTTTGTGCCGGATGAGGATCAGGGCTTTTTCATCACCATTGTTCAGGGGCCGCCGGGGGTCTCCCTTCACTACACCGACGGGGTGATTCGGCAAGCCACAGCCGTTTTGGAGGGGATCCCGGAGATCGAGGATGTGGCGGTGGTGGGGGGCTTCAGCTTTACCGGGCCCTCGCCGGGGAATGGGCTGATCTTTGCCACCCTCAAACCTTGGGAAGAGCGACGGCGACCGGAGCAATCGGCCCAAGCGATTGTTGACAGGCTATTTGGGCCTTTTTTGGGTGGGATCAGCCGCTCGTTGGTGATCCCGATCTTGCCGCCGGCCATTCCGGATTTGGGGGTTACCGGTGGGTTTACCTTCCAACTTCAGGATCGGGGGGTCAACGATTTCAATCTGTTGGAGCAGACGGCCAACACCCTGTTTTTTGTGGGCAACTCGCCGCCCCAGCCGGGCCAACCTCCCTTGGGCCTGCGGGTTAACCCGCCCACTTTCAACGCCAATTCGCCGCAGCTAGAAGTACAGGTGGATCGGGATCTGGCCCAGTTGCTGGGGATCCCTCTGTCGGATGTCTTCGGCACGCTGCAAACGCTGTTGGGGGGCACCTACGTCAATGATTTCGACCTGTTCAACCGCAATTACCGGGTCTACGTGCAGGCAGATCAGATCTTCCGGGCCAACCCAGAGAGCATCGGCCAGTTCTACGTGCGCGGGGGCCAGGGGCAATTGGTTCCGCTGAGCACTTTGGTGCAGGTGGAGGAGACCACCGGCCCGGCCATCATTAACCACTTCAACCTTTTCCGTTCTGCCGAAATTCAAGGTAGCCCCCTGCCGGGCTTCAGCTCAGGGCAAGCGATTCGGGCAATGGAAACGCTGGCCGCCCAGTTGCTGCCCCAGGGGTTCGGCTTCGAGTGGTCGGGCCTTTCCCTGGAAGAAATCGAGTCGGGAGGACAGGCGCCGCTGATCTTTGCTTTGGGCCTGGTGTTCGTTTTCCTGGTGCTGGCGGCGCAATTTGAGAGCTATGTGGATCCCTTGATCATTTTGCTGGCGGTGCCGCTGGCGGTTTTTGGGGCTCTTTTGGCGCAACTGCTGCGGGGCTTGGCCAACGACATCTTCTGCCAAGTCGGGTTGGTGATGTTGATCGGGCTGGCCAGCAAAAACTCTATCTTGATTGTGGAGTTTGCCAACCAGTTGGTTGCCCAAGGGATCCCACTGCTCAAAGCTGCCACCCAAGCAGCCGAGACGCGCTTCCGCGCCATTCTGATGACCGCCCTGAGCACTATCCTGGGTATTTTCCCTCTGGCAGCGGCCACGGGCGCAGGGGCAGCCAGCCGTCAGTCGCTGGGCACGGCGGTGATCGGCGGTATGCTCGTTTCAACGGTGCTCAGCTTGCTGATTGTGCCGGTGCTCTATGTCGTGATCAAAGGGATCCAGGCGCAGATTTTGGGGGGATCCCCTTCGCCTGTGGATCTGGCGCATCTGCCCCCACCGGAGGATCCCAAGGATCTGCTGCCTGGTGGCGACAGCGTTGGGTAGCAAGAGGGATCTGCTTGCTTCTTCTCTTCTGGCGGAAAAGCGAGTGGGGGAAGGGGGCACCTTTCATCCACCGCAGGCCCTGTCCTCGAGCAGTTCGGACTCGGCTTCGCTGGGCATTTTTTCCCAGAACTGAGCCAGGTGTTGCAGGCCCACAAAGCCCAACTGCCAGAGGATCAAGGCTAGAGGGCCGTGCTGCTGCCGCTGGATCTTCAGGGCCAAAGCCAGTTGTTTGGGCTTGAGGAGCTGTTGCTGCTCAGCAAACTGGCAGAACTGTCGATCCCATTGGCTAAGGGCTTGTAAATCCGGCAGGGTCGGTTCCATAGGTTTGGCCGGGCAGGAAAGGATTGAATGTCGAGGATCGGGATCCTCGTACTGATTCTGGGGATCTTCTTGCGGATCCCTTGCAACAGGTTTCTTCCAGGGTATGTGACCACCCAGGCCCTCCCAAGGCCGGTTAGGGCAGAGAGGACTGAGCTTTGTCGCAAAGCTGGCTTATAGATCCTGGCAGGACGGTCTATCCCCAGGGGTCGTCGTCGAAGGGACTATCTGACCAATAGCCACTCTGCTGGGGTGGAGGGGGCTGTTGGGGAAGGGGCGGCGTGTAAGCAGGAGGCGGTGTTGGGATGGGGGTGGGTTTTTCCAGATCCTCAAGTCGGGGCAGGTCGGCGGGCTTGGGCTCAACACCAAGGCTTCTCAGCTTGGCTTGCGCTTCTTGCACCTGAGCGTTGAGCTCTTCCAGGTAGGCACGGTAGTGGTTGGCAGCTTCTAGGTACTGCTTGGCTTTCTTTTCGTTTTCCTGGACGACCGCCTCCAGTTCCTTGGTGCGGACGGTGTAATCGGCCTCTTGGTTGGTGAGGTTTTCGATGGCTTGGTTGAGTACAGCCCGCCGTCGCTCCAGTTGCGCTACGATTTCCGACAACTGTCGTTCTCGCTCGCTGAGGCTGCGTTCGCGGTTTTGAGTTTGTTCCAGTTGAAAGCTGGCCTGGCTGAGCTGCTCTCGCAAATACATCACCTGGGGCTCCGTCTCGTTGCGTTCCTGCTGCAACTCAAAGACTCGGGCTTCCAAGTGATCTTTTTCCTGCTGCAACACTTCCCGCTCGTTCAAAAGACGGGTGTAGAGCTGGTTGAGAAAGTCCACCTCCATCACCACTTGGCTAAGCTGAGTGGCGTATTCCCCAACCAAAGCCAACTCCCGAGCGAGGTTTTGGGTTTCACTGGTGGCTTGATCGGTGAAAAACTGGGGAAGTTGGGTGGTTTCTCTGAGGCGTTGGGTAAATTGCTTGAAGCGGAAAGAAAAGTTGCTCGCCATTGCCGGTGCGGTAGCCTCGAAGATCAGGGGAATGCCGATGGTTGGATTTCACAGGGCTTGGATTGCTTCCAATCTAACATTGAGCTACAGCTTTTGCGGAAGCTTGCCTTAGGTGGGATCGGGGGGAGTTTCAGGGGCCGGCATGGCAACTTCCCCAGAGGGATCCCGCTTCTCGGATTCCGGCTGGGGGTTTTCTGCCGCTCTGTTTTTAACCTTGTCTTTTTGGTCTTTCGAGGTGCCTTCTGAATCCTGGCCGGAGATGCGGCGCAGCAGCCGTTGCAGGAGTGGGCTGCGGCGATTGCCGAGGACGGAGAAGCGGCTTTCAATCTCCTCGACGGGGACGGGATCCATTTGGGCCAGCTCCGGCTCGCTGAGGAGGAGTACCCGTATCGTTGCAATGGGGATCTGCAAGAATAGGTTGGATCCCCAAAATCCAAAGGCAGCTATGGCTAGGCCTGCCAGACGGGTGCCGTTGCCAGGGGTGAGCGGGGCAAAGAGGGGGGCAAAGTCGTAGAGGCGCTCACCGACTTCCAGCATTAGGATTGCCGCCAACAGCGTCAAAATCTTATGTTCGGCGCTGAGGAAGGCGGCCAAGATGCGGCGCTGCTCGAGGGTGAGTTCTTCTGGGGGGACAGAAGCCACCCACACGCTAAAGATGTCAAACGGTTTGCGCCACTGCATAGCAAAGACCGGCCCAATGCCCACCACGGCCACCCAGGCCTGCTCCGCCCCCACCGGCAGGAGGGGATCCCCTGTGGCCAGCCCGATCAGGGTCAGCCCCACCCACAAGGGGAAGAGGAGGATGCCGGCGGCATGGATCCAGAGGAAAGGTTCCTGCCAATGGCTGCGCATGGGGAAGTTCCAAGAGGGACAGGGGAGAGCAGGGCTAGGGGCGGGATTTGTCCACCACTTCCAATTCTGTGAGGCGGAAGGTGACTAATTTGTCCCAGTTGCCGCCTTCAAAGAGGACAGCGGCATGGTTGTCGGTAACCCGCTGTACCTGGCCCTCAAAGCAGTAGTAGGTGTCGTTGGGGTTGATGACCCGCACGGCAACGCCGGGGTAGATCGGGGGAAGGGCTTCGAGGAGGGTTGGGGTTGGAGTCGTGTTCACGTTTCAGCTATCCTCTTTTTTTGCAGAAGCTCTGCCTTACTATTATGGGGGAAAGCCCCTCTCTTGCCGAGTCTCCCCCTCGTTGAGCTTCTTCCCACAGCGGTTCGCCGAGGGTTGGGCAATGGCTGAGGTGTGGCTGCCAGCCCGCTAACGGGAAAGGAGCCTGTACTGCAACTTCGACGGTCAACCCAGCTCCCCCTCAAGGCCCCAGACCATGGCTACCGGCGCACAGTCTTCCCCCTCCCAAATCTGGCATGTGTTGGTGATCGATGATGAACAAGGACGGCGGGCTGTGGCCCTCAGCGCTGCCACCTATTCCATCGGCAGGGATCCCAGCAATGCAATTGTCATCGATTCGGCGGCGGTTTCCCGGCAACACGCGCTGCTGCTGCGGCTACCCCAAAAAGATGGCCAGTATACCTACCGGCTGCTGGACGGCAATATCGAGGGCAAGCGCAGCACCAACGGCGTCTCGGTGAATGGGCAGAGATGTTTGAGCTGGGATCTCAAGGATGGGGATCAGATCCTGTTGGGGAATCAGGTGCGGATGCAGTACTGCATTCGCCAGTTGTCAGACGAAGATTTTCAGCGGTATCTCCAGTCTGTAAGCTTTCGCAGCGTGAAGGCGGAGGTGGTGGATCGGCGCTCCACAACCATGCAGCGGTTTGATCCGCCCTCGATGCAGGCAATTTTGCCCCAAGAGGAGACGACGGAGAGAATTGACGTGAAGCCTCAACGCCGCAATCCGCTGCAGCTGCTGTTGCAGACGCTCTGGGGGCGTTTGAGGGGGAAGCTGAGATAATTTAGCCCTCAGGAATGCCCACCCGTTCTGAGTCTGGGAGCGATGACGCGGTCTCGTCGGCGCCGCCTTTGCGCTCTTGCTCTGACGCTTCTGCCTGCAAGTCCAGGAGGGAGGGGGAGTTGGCTTCCCCAATCAACACTCCCCGCAGCCAGAGGGGAGCGACAAAGGTGGTGGCAATCACCATGACGATAATGCTGACATCGAGGGCATCGGAGAGAACCCCACTGGCGGCCCCCACACCGGCAAACACCAGGCCCACCTCACCCCGGGGAATCATGCCCACTCCGATGGCGTAGCGGTTGATGCCCGGCTTGCCAAAGGCCCCCAAGCCCGCTGCTAGCTTGCCCACAATGGCAACTCCGATCAAGAAGACGGCAATGATCAGCCCCTCTCGGTTGACGGGGAGGGTGGGGTTGAGTACGGCAAGGTTGGTTTTGGCCCCAACGCAGACGAAGAAGATGGGCACCAATAGGTCGGAAATGGGCTTGATCTGTTCTTCCAGCTCTTGCCGTTTCTCGGTTTCGGCCAAGATTAAGCCAGCGGCAAAGGCGCCCAAAATCGCTTCTAGATGAATGATTTGCCCCACATAAGCCAGCAGAAAGGCCAGCACGAGGGCGGGCAGAAGGGGGTTACCTCGGGTCTTCAGGCTGTTGAGAAGGGCCACAAAGTAGGAGCTGAGAAGGCGCCCCAGAACAATAGAGCCGACCAAGAAGACGATGGCACTGAGGATGATGATGCCGATATCGGAAAGGTTGACTTCTCCGTTTTTGGCCAAGCCCGCCACCACGGCCAAGATGATGATGCCCAACACGTCATCCAAGACGGCGGCGCCGATGATCACCTGTCCTTCTGGGGAGGTGAGTTTTTGCAGCTCGGCCAAGACGCGGGCGGTGATGCCGATGCTGGTTGCTGTGAGGGCAGCGCCGGCAAATATGGCGGGGATAACGGGCACATGAAACAGGTAGAGCAAGCCCAGGGTTCCGGCCAGGAAAGGCACAGCGACCCCGATGACGGCTACGGCTGCGGCTTGAGGGCCGACCCGCAACAGCTCGGCCAGATCCGACTCGAGGCCGATTTCAAACAAAAGGACGATCACCCCGATCTCGGAGAGGATGTCGACGATCTCGCTTTGGGAGGAAAACACCTGCACCAGGGATCCCTCGTCGAGTCCGGCAGTGGCTTGCAGAAATTGCATCAGTGCTGAGGATTGAGCCAAGGTGTGCAGCTCTTGGCCGGAAACTTGTCCTTCTGGGAAGACCAACAACCCCAGAGCGGAGGTTCCCACCGTAACGCCCCCCAGCAATTCTCCCAGCACCGGCGGAAAGCCGAGGCGAACGGCGATTTCTCCGGCAATACGGCTGGCCAGATAGATGACCACCAGAGCCATCAGCACCGCCGCCAAGATCAGGGGTAAAAGATTGGCAGCCCCTTCCGGTTCAAGGGGGGCAGCGGCTTCAACAGCAAGCAACACTGAATCTAGGTTGTTCAACAGCAAGATCTCACCCTCAAATGATGAACAGCTTTTTGTCTCGGGCCGGCCCTGGTGGGAACGCTGCCGTTCCCATTCCTTTCGCCCTTCTGCTGGAAGACTGTTACAGAAGCTAACCTCCCTTGGGAACTGTTGGCAACGCCCAGGTAGGCACTCTTATACTCCAGATAATTGACACTTATCTGGACTATCATCTTCACAGCCGCTCCCCTGAGCAGGACGAAGCGTTTATTGCGCCCTCTCCTGGAAGACCCCTCGGAGCCGGCAATCCAGGACAAGCTGCTCCTTAGGAGGAAGCCTCGCCTTGGCCCGGTGCAGGATTGGATCCATCCGGATCGGACGGTGGCCCAGACAGATCCAGAGGATTAAACCGGTTCATGGCCGTCATCAGTCCCTCTTGCCAGCAGCACTCCACGGCCTCTACCGCCACATCCAACACCCGCTCCAGCACCTCTTGTTCTGCAGGGGCGAATCCACCCAACACATGCCCGACCACATCTTGGCTGCCCTTGGGTTTGCCCACCCCCAAACGCAGCCGTGGAAACGCCTCGCTCCCCAAGTGCTGAATGATGGACTTCATGCCGTTGTGCCCACCGGCAGAACCGGATCCCCGCAGGCGCAGACGACCCAGCGGCAGATCCATATCGTCGTACACCACCAGCACAGAGGCGAGATCTAACTTGTACCAATCCAGCACCGCCCGCACCGATTGGCCGGAACGGTTCATGTAGGTTTCCGGCTTGAGCAATCGTCGCTTTCCTCCCAGGGCAAACCCTTCTCCGTAGCTACCTTGGAATCGCTTCTCCAAAACCAACGGGATCCCCCAGCGCTGCGCCAGCCGATCCACCACCATAAAGCCGCAATTGTGGCGGGTATTGGCGTATTGAGGGCCGGGATTGCCCAGGCCCACAACGAGCTGCAGGGAAATCTCATCGGTTCCCTTGGGCTTGACCTGGGTCACAACGTTTCTCGCCTCCTCGAGCTAAAGTAAGGCATCGCTGCTTTGAGTGGTGTTGGCGTGTTTTCGGGCTGCTGATCGCCCCGGAGGTTCGGATACCCAGCCGGCGGCAGGAGAACTCTTGGGGGCGAATGACTCCGCCATTGTTTATTGTGAACGCTTAATGTGAACGCTTCTGACCAACCCTGCTATGAGCCTGCCCACCCCCTTCGGTCTTCACCCCAGCACAACCGAATTCGATGCCTCGGATGCCCTGCGCCTCAGCCAGCGTCTGATTCAAGTGGGGATCGCCCTCTCCTCAGAAACAGATCTGGGGCGGCTGCTGGAGTTGATCGTTGCTCAAGCCCGAGAACTGACCCACTGTGATGGGGCCAGCCTCTTTGTCCGAGAGGGAGAAGAATTGCGGTTTTTCGTGGTCAACCGCCATGAGGAGCTGCGGGATCTGCGCTTGCCCCTCAGCCCTTCCAGCATTGTGGGCTACGTGGTGCTCACCGGGGAAAGCTTGAATTTGCCGGATGTCTACCGCCTGCCCGCCGACCGGCCCTATGCCTTTAACCCACAGGTGGATCGGCAAACCGGCTATCGCACCCGCTCCTTGCTCACCGTGCCGATGCGGGATCCCTCAGGCAAGATCCTTGGCGCCCTGCAACTGTTGAACCGCCTAAAGCCGGATCACCCCACCCCCCTAGCTCCTGACCAGGTGGCTGAGTGGAGCCAACCTTTTTCTGAGCTGGAAGTCAGCGTGGCAGAAGCCCTAGCCTCCCAGGCGGCGGTTGCCTATCAAAACGTCCAATTGCGGGAAGAGCTCAAATCTGCCCACTTCGAGACCATCTTCTGTCTGTCTCTGGCCGCAGAATACCGGGATCAAGATACCTCCTTTCACCTGAAGCGGATGAGCAACTACTCTCGCATCATCGCCAAGCACTTGGGCCTATCCAGCCATGAGCAAGAGCTGATCTTCTACGCCAGTCCCATGCACGATGTGGGCAAAATCGGGATCCCCGATGCCATCTTGCAAAAGCCGGGGCGCCTGACCCCAGAAGAACGGCAGATCATGAACCGTCACCCTGAGATTGGTTATGAGATCCTCAGCAAGTCCGACTCCGAGCTGATGAAAAAGAGCGCCATCATCGCTCTGACCCACCACGAGAAGTTCGACGGCAGTGGGTATCCGCGCGGCCTCAAAGGAGAAGGGATCCCTCTAGAGGGACGGATTGTGGCCTTGGCCGATGTATTCGATGCCTTGGCCAGCCGTCGCCCCTACAAAGAAGCCTGGGCTTTGAATGAGGTCTTTCAGTTTGTAGAAGACAACAGCGGCAGCCATTTCGACCCGCAAGTGGTGGCCGCCTTTAACCGAGGACGCAGCGAAATTCTGGAAATCTACCACCGCTATCAAGAAACCCGCTAAATCCAGCTCCAGATCAATCAGGGATCCAAGATACCAACCCAGAACATTCAGCTCCAAAGGGATCCATCCCCGCAAACTGCAAAGAAGGGATCCCAGGCCATCCTTTCCGCACAATTCTGCAAAATCCTATGGGCAGGAGATGGGATCCCAGGGCAAACTGAAGGTGGTCGATTTTCTGCAGGAATTACCCCATCAAAGGCCGATTTAGGGCCGACTTTTTGTGTTGCTCTACACATTAGCATCCAACCCATCTGTACCCAACGTGTGCCGAGGATCCCTGTGATGGCTACCCTGACAAATCCACCCACTCCTACCCTATCGATCAACACCAAGCTGCGCGATTTGGCCTTGGTGGAGTTTCAGGTGAGCGAGTCCACCCCTTGTGAGAACGTGGTGCGCCGCCTAGAAGATGACAGCAGCCTTTCAGGAGTCATCGTGCTGGACGAGCGGTCACAGGTGCGGGGAATGTTGACCCGCCGCGCCATTCTGGAGTGGATGCTTAGCAAGCCCTACGGCCTGGATGTGTTTTTGAAGCGGCCCATCAGCTCCATGGTAGAGTTCCATAGCCGGGATTTTCTCTTGCTCCCCGGCGACTGCGATGTCATCCAAGCAGCCGACCGAGCTTTCCAACGGCCCGAAGAGACCATCTATGACCCCGTGGTGGTTCAACTGGGATCCCAGGACTACCGCCTTCTCGATGTGCCGGTGTTGTTGGTGGCCCAGGCCCAGGTGCATCTGGCCACCCAGCGCAAGCTACAGGAGCAGCAGGAAGAGATGAAAAGGATCTTGGCAGAGCTGGAGCAGGAAAAAAACCGCAGCCTCCAGTATGCCCGGGATCTGGAGCGACAAAAAGCCGAGATCCTCAACCAAAACCTGGCCTTAGACATGGAACGTCGCCGGGCCCAACAGCGCTCCGAGGAGTTGGCTCGCCTTAACGCCCGCATCATTGAAATCAGTTCTGTGCTCTCTGAGAGAGGCAAATCCACCTTTGCCGCTACCTTTGAAGGCGTGGAAGCCGTACGCGGCCTAGTTCAGGAAATTGCCGACAACAGCCAGGAGTTGTCGCGGGAGCTCAAGGAGATCAACACCATCGTGGATTTGATCGTAGAGGTGGCAGGATACATTCGCCTGCTCTCTTTCAATGCGGCTGTAGAGGCCAACCGCAGCGGTGGTGCCGGTGGCTTTGGAGCCATTGCCCAGGAGATCCGCAAATTGGCCGGGCGAACCACTGAGGCCAGCAACCGTATTCGCAGCTTGGCAGATCGCATCCAGCGACAAAGCCAATCCACACTGCAATCGGCCCAAAGCAGCGCTGAGGTGGTGCAATCCCTTTACCAGCAGGCCCAGTCGGCTCAGTTGGCCCTAGAGGAGCTGCAAACCCTGTTGGAACAGGCCCAGATCTAGCCTCCCTTTTGGGTTTGAGATTCTTTTGGATCTGTCTGATCCCTAAGGTTGCCATAGTGGCTAGGGGTCAACTTTCCCCTCTCGAATCTCATAAGTATAAAATTGCCCAGCCACGGCAAGGGTTTCAAAGTGGTAGGTGGGCAAGGAGATCCCCAGTGGGCCAAAGTTGAGCAACGACAAATCGGTGGTGTAGAGGCTGAAAAGGATAAAATTCTGCCGGCGGGTTTGGCGCATGAACAGAGCTTCTAGTTCGGGCTGGAGCTCTCGGACAAGGGCATGACATTCCTCAATCAAAGTGACCAAGAAAGACGGGATCTGAGCGCAGTATTCTCGCGTAGCGTAGGCGGCCAGTTGTTGCCCTGCATGGGTTCTGTACTCTTCTAAGGTGGGATTGGTGATGGCCAAAGCAGCCACTCCTCCCGCCAAAACCAGCCCGGAAAGCAAGGAAAAGACCTTCAGCATCGCAGCCTCCGAAACCGAATTCTTTATTCTGCTATAGGCTTGAGCCACCTCAACAGGGATCTTTCGGCAGAAGCCAAAGGACTCCGTCCTGCCTCTGGCGGGGTTGTTGCTATGGACAAGGGATCGCAATGCTGTTGCAATGGGAACCGCCAGGAACTGCCCCACAGAAGGGCTCCATCCCTTGATTGAGTTGCCGGCCCACAGGTTAGGATGGGATCCGACGCGCAAACAGCTTGCTGCTCTCTATGGAACTTGCCGATCTAAGACGCACCCTAGAATCGCTCACCTTGCGCCTGAGCAACGCTCAGGACTATCTTTGACCTGCCCCACTTGGAGCAACAGATTGCCATCCTAGAGCAAGAAGCCTCGCAGCCGCAGTTTTGGAATGATGTAGAGGCAGCCCGCCGCCACCTGCAAAAGCTCAACAGCCTCAAGGCCTCCTGGGATCAGGTGCACCGCTGGAAGGATCGCCTGGAAGATGCCGCCAGCGCCCTCGAGCTGCTCCAAGAAGAGCCCGATCCAGAACTCCTAGCCGAGACAGCAGGATCCCTGGCAGCGGTGGAGCGGGAGTTGAGCCAATGGGAGCTGCAGCAACTGCTCTCCGGCCCCTACGACCAAAACGGTGCCATCCTCACCATCACCGCCGGTGCAGGGGGAACCGATGCCCAGGACTGGGCGGAAATGCTCTTGAAAATGTACACCCGCTGGGCACAAAACCAGGGCTACAAGGTCAGCCTCTCGGAATACTCCGAAGGCGCCGAAGCCGGTATCAAGTCCGCCACCCTGCTGATCGAAGGCCCCTACGCCTATGGGTATCTTTCTGCCGAGAAGGGCAACCACCGCATGGAGCGCATCAGCCCCTTCAACGCCAACGGCAAACGGCAAACCAGCTTTGCTGGCGTAGAGGTGATGCCGATTCTGGAAGAGGAAAGCGAGTATGAGCTGAAGATGGAAGATCTGGAGTTCGAGACCTCCCGCTCGGGTGGAGCAGGTGGCCAAAACGTGAACAAAGTGGAAACAGCAGTGCGGGTGATCCACAAGCCCACCGGCATTGCTGTGCGCTGTACCGAAGAGCGCTCCCAACTGCAAAACAAAGAGCGGGCCATCCAGATCTTGAAGGCCAAGCTGATCGAGATGGAAGAAGAAAAACGCAGACAAAAGCTGGCCGAGATTCGCGGCGAGATGGTGACTCAGGGCTTTGGGGGGCGTATTCGCACCTACACCTTCGATCCCTACAAGCTGATCAAAGATCACCGCACCAACGCCGAAACCTACAATGTCGAGGCCTTTATGAACGGCGAGCCGGAGGAGCTGATGCATTTTATCCAGGCCTATCTGCGGCAGGAATACGCCAAACAACAGGCCGCCGCAGTCTAGGGCCGGCTGTAGCGCTCCCACACCGCCTGCATGAGGGCAGCCCGCTCCTGGGCTGAGAGCTGGGTCAAGGTCAGGGGATCCCCTTCCTGGAAAAACTCCCCTACCCCCCATCCCACGGCCCGGGGAGAGGCGGTTTTGGCTTGCAGGGATCCCGCCCAAGCCAACCCGTGCCAGGCGCCGATGGGAGTCTCCAGCGCAGAAGAAAAAACCAGATCCAGGCCGGGATGTCGGCTGAGATACTCCCGCAGCGCAATGCAGGAGCCCACCAGAGACGGCTTCACCACCAGGATCCCTTTCCATCCTGACCGATGGATCGCTTGCAACTGCTCCAGGCAGGCCACCGATTCATCCAAAGCAACGGGGGTTTGGTACTGGCGGCTGAGCTCCACCAAATGGGCGTGCTGATTCGGCGGCAGAGGCTGCTCCAAAAACTCGATCTTGACCGGCGAGGCCTGGTTGAGCCGATCACAAACCATCAGCCACCGGTGGGCCTCCGCAAGCCCTAGTCCCCCATTGGCATCCAAACGCAGACGGGATCCCGGCGGCAACCGCTCCAGCCATTGCTCCAGCTTCTCCAACTCCTGCTGCATGGGATCCCTCCCCACCTTGAGCTTGTACACCGACCGCGTGAGTGGGACGGAGTCCTTGTAGGAGTCCTTGTAAGATTCCGACGGGATGGTCTCCCCCAAAAGTTCACAGAAAGAGAGCAAAGAGAGATCCCTATTCAACCCATCGGGATCCCGACAGGCCAGCCAAGCGCCTTCCAACCCAAACCGGCAGGCCGGCAGTGCTTCTGGGATCCCCAAAATATGCGCCTCCGACAAAAGAGGGGGCAACTGCCGACAAAACTCCAGAGCCTGCTCCAGGGTTTCGCTGCCAAACCAAGGGATGGGAGCAATTTCCCCATATCCTTGACAGCCTGTCTCCCGATCCGTAAGCCGGATCAGGATCCCTTCCCGGATAGACCACAGGCCGTGGTGGGTGCGCAGGGGCTGCCGAAAGGGACGCCGATAGGAGCAAAACGCAAAGGAAAACCGCTCTTCCAGCCGCCTGAGCGGTGCAGACTCCTCTTTCTGGGTATCCCCTGCGGGTGATCTACTGTGCCTACCAACCACAAAAAACCAAGCAGGATAGATAGATAAAGAAGGGAAAAACTCCGGCTTTCTCAGAGGTCTGCTCTTCAGATCAAAAACGATCCCCGTCGCTTTCTTTAACACCCTGAGATTGACTCATAATGGCTCATAATAATATTTAATATTTATAATAGTATTTATTTATAATAATGACCTCAATCCAAAGTTCTGGTCACTTCAGGTCAGGGTGAGACACCTGGGCTACTGAAAAAAGCCTTCTGGCACAATGCATTATGCATTATTGCTCCGCAACGCTGACGCGACGACGCAACCAACGTTTTAGGTGTGGGTGCAGTGTCCTAGTTTGAATCGAAACGACCATAAAACACCGGCTCAACTTCTGCCAAGGCAGCTTCCGGCCCCACCAGAGCAATGGCCGAGTTGGTCAGGTAGGTTTTTGCGGCTTGATGGAGCTGCTCTGGGGTGAGTTGCCTGACCCTCTGCAAATACTGCTGGTCAAACTCCATGCCCAAGCCCAAAATCTCGTACCAGCCCACCAGTTGGGCCACCTGGGCATTGGTTTGTTTGCTGAGGGCGTATTGGCCCAGAAGTTTGCGCTGCGCCATTTCCACCTCCGCCGGATCGAGGGGATTGGCCTGCAGACGGTGGATTTCTGCTTGTAGGCGCTCCAGGGCCACCTGAGTATTCTCTGCCGCAGTGCCCATGTAAACCCCAAAAGGGGCGGGATCCCGACGGGTGGCAAAAAAAGCCGAGACCTCATAGGCCAGGCCACAGCGCTCCCGCAGTTCCACGAACAGACGGCTGGACAGACCGCTCCCCAAGTAGGTGGCCAGCAACTTCAGGGCCGGATAATCCGCAGAAGCAGCAGGGGATCCGCGAAACCCGATCAAGATCGTCGTCTGCTGAGTGGGCTGGGGCAACCTCAGCAGTTGGGGATCCCTCAGAGGGGGTAGGGGAACATCCCGATCCTCTGGAGAGGGGCCGGGAACAACCCAGTCCCCCAAAGCCGCTTCCACCTGGGCAGCCATTTGCTCCGGCGGCTCTGGGCCGATCACCACCATCACCATTCCATTGGGACGACAGTAGGCCGCGTGATAGGCCACCAAATCCTCGCGGGTCAGGGATCCCACCGTCTCCAGCCGTCCCAACCCCGGCAGGGCGTAGGGATGATCCCCATAGAGGGCCTGTCGCACCTGATCGAAAGCCAGGCTGAAAGGCCGTTCCTGCTGGGCGCGAATGGCTTGCAGCATCAACCCCTGCTCTCGCGCCACCTCCTCTTCAGGAAAACTGGGATCCCGTAATATCTCCGCCAGCAAATCCAGCAGCTCCGGGAAATCGGCAGACACACAGCGCAGGCTCACCTCGAAAGAGTCGGCAGAGCTGTCCACCGATAGCGAGGCCCCCAGCGATTCCACCCCAGCAGCAATGGCCTGGGAGTTGCGCCGATGCGTGCCTTTGGTGAGGACAGCCGCCATCAAGTGGCTCACCCCCGCCTGTTGCGGTTGCTCTGCCCGGCTGCCGCCGCGGAAAAAACAGTGGGCAGCCAAGATCTCCACCGTTGGGTTCTGGCCCAGCAACAGCGTGATGCCATTGGCCAAAAGGACGCGCTGTAAACGGCCACGTTGGGTGGCAAGCAGAGCAGAGTTCATGCAGGCAAGGGATCCCGTCCAAAATCCGAAAGTCAAGAGTCCAGAGCGTCGAGGCAGCGCTCACCGACAGGCCAGTTGCAGCTCCGAGGCCATTGCTGGATCGAGGGCAGTCGGCTTGAGAACGGTGACTACATAAGCCTCCGGAGACAAGTACTGCTGGGCCAACTCCCGGATCTGAGCCGGAGTAAAGGATTGCACCAGCTCCAGGTACTCTTGAATGCGTTGCACCCCGCCCAACGTCTCGTAGTAGCCATAGATGCCCGCCAATTGGCTGGGGGACTCGGCGGAGAACAGAAACTCATGGATGAGCATACGCCGGGTGCGATCCAACTCTGCTTGGCCAATGCCATCCTGCTGCAGCTTTTCGATCTCGTGCAGAATCGTCGCCTCCACCCGCGCCACATCCTCCGGCTCCAGTTGAGCCCCAATACAAAACAGTCCCCCCTCCTTCAGCACCAGCGAAGAACAGCCAATGGCCCTCACCCAGCCCCGCTGTTCCCGCAGCAGATGCACCAGCCGCGAAGTACGGCCATCTCCCAGCACAGAAGCCAACATCTCCAGGCCACAGGCTTGCTGCCAATCGTCAATGCCAACAGTAGGCCAGGCCAACTTCAGGCGGGCTTGCTCCAAGCGGGCATGGTCGCTCTCCCGGCGCAGGATCCCTTGGGGACGAGGCTGGGGCGGAATGGGGGGGCTGACCGGTGCTGGCCCGGCGGCAGGGCCGCCAAACTGCTCCTCCACCAAGGCCAACGCCTGCTCAGGATCGATGCCACCCGTCACCACCACCGTCATGGATTCAGGGCGATACCAAGCGCGGTGGTAGGCGCGCATCAGTTCAGGGGTCAGTTGCATCAGGCTCTCCGGTGTGCCCAACACCGGTCGTCCATAGGGATGCTCCCCATAGGCGGTCTCCATCAAGAGCTGATAGGCCGTGTAGTCCGGGTTGTCGGCAGCGCGGCGAATTTCCTCCAGAACCACCTGCCGCTCCCGCTCAAACTCCAGATCTGGGATCCCGGCCCGCAAAACCACCTCTGCCAGGTAGGGCAGGGTATCCGCCAGGTCGGCAGCAGCCACCGTAATGTAGTAATGGGTGTAGTCTTGGCCGGTGGCAGCATTGGTAACTCCTCCCCGTCCTTCGACGGCCCAATCCAGCTCACCAGGAGCCAGCCGCTCGCTACCCTTAAACACCATGTGTTCCAGAAAATGGGATAGGCCCAGCCACTCCGGCGGCTCATGGCGTCCGCCTGTCCGTACCCAGACATCAACGGTTACAGAATCGGCAATGGGGATGGGATGAAGGATAACGCCTAACCCGTTGCTCAGTCGGTGGGTGTAGGCGGGCAAAAGACGAGGAGAGCGGTTCAAAATTCTTAATTGATGGAGAACAGTCTTAATTGTAGATGGAGAGGGTCTCCCGGAAATAGTATCTGAGACTACTTTTCTTGGTCTTCTCTCCCCGGCTTGCGGAGGCAAAACGCTCCGCCCCTTTTGGGGAACCTTTTGTGGAAGAGGAAGAACCTAGGCGCCTTGGGCCGCCCCCTGTCCACCCATCTCCCCAACTAAGGCTCTTGATGGAAATCCGGGGATCCCGGCCAAGACAGACTGCGGGATCCCTCGCTTGCCAGATTGTCCTCCACCTGAAATCCAGGGGGCCACTCTTGGCTGTCTCGAACCCGTTGCACCACCTCCTGGGGCAGCGTCACCCCCAACTGCCGGGCAGCCATGGCCACCACATCCCCGCGATCGATCAAGCCGGCAATGGCACCGGTGGGCGTGAAAACCAAAATGCGGCGCGGTTCCGCCTGGCGCATCATCTGAATCACCTGGGGAATGGGGGTCTCTTCTCGTACCCCCTGCAGTTGCTCCATCGGCTTGAGAATGGCTTTCAGGGTGAGGCGATCCCACTGGCTGCGCTCGATGTCGTTGAGCAATTCTGGCCTGACCAACCCGCGATAACGGCCATCTTCCTCGGCAAAATAAACCTCCGCTGGCTGAGTTGGAGCTTCCGGCCTGAGAGAAGAAGGCACCAGATAGCGATCCACAAACTCCCGCAGGCTCATGTTCGCATCCAAAACCCGAAACTGGCGGGTCATCACATCGGCAGCTTTCAGGCGGGCCAGCACCTGCTGCAGTTGCGCGTACTGGCTGTAGCGGCGGGCGGTGTTCAAAATAAACAGCCCGATCAACCCCAGCCACAGGCCATTCAGGCTGCCGGCAAACACCACCAGCAACCCCAGCCCCAGCAGGCCAAAGCCGACAAATTGCCCGGCCCGAGCTGCCCAAATCATGCCCTGTTGTCGATCCCCTGTCCAACCCCAGATGGCCGCCTTGAGCATTTGCCCCCCATCCAGAGGCAAGCCCGGCAGCAGGTTAAACAGGGCAATCGTCAGGTTGATGGCAGCCAAGCTGGCAAGGGTTGAGGCCAGCATCGACTCCGGCACAGCCCAAGCCCGGGCCATGCTGAAGAGCACAAACAGACCCAAGCTGAGGAGAGGGCCTGCCACGGCCACGCAAAAAGCGCCAAGGGGGCGGGGAACTTCCCGCTCAATCGCCGCCATACCCCCAAAAATAAACAGGGTGATGGAGTTAACCCGTACTCCATAGGCGCGGGCCACCAAGCTGTGGGCCAACTCATGAGCCAGCAGAGAAAGAAACAACCCCACCGCCGTCAACAGCCCGTAGGAGAGCACCAGCAAGAGGGCCGCTGGGAACCAGGTGTAGTCGACGAAAAAGGGGATCCCCCACAAGCTACCGATGCGCAGGCGACTGGTCATGACGATACAACTCCTTACACAGCTCTCACCGAGACTCTACGGCGCGGATGCTCCGGTACTTATGCCTGGGGAGAAAGCGCCCATCTAAACTACCAGTTCCAGTTGCGTATGTTTGCGTATGTTATGGATAGGCAGACACCAGAAACGGCTTTGAGGGCGCTGGTAACCGGCGTTGGCTCAGCGGCACGGAGCGCTTGCAGGGCTGCCTTGTAAACCAGCCCAGAGGCCCGCGGTTAGGCAACCGGCTCTAGGGCTACCCAAAGCCCCCAACTGCCCAGGTAGGTTCCATTGAAGACGGCAAGCAGCCCCTCAACTTGGGATCCCTCTCCTCCAGTGTAGCCCCTCTGCCGGGCCCTCCGTTTCCTTGAGGCTTCCCCCCGGCAGACAGCGGGCCCTGCCCTATCCCTAGAGGATCTTGAGGATCTCCTCGGAGCACAACACTACCTACAACACCAGACCCCCGAAGATTGTGATAACGTGGTTGGGCATTGGGTCGGCGGGGCCAACCAGCACTCAAAAGTTGGAACGACCGAGCTTTAGCAGGGGAGCTTTGCAGGAGGGGTGTGGCTATGGTGTGGACTTCGTCCCACTCAGGCGAACAGAGCGAAGAAGTGCAGGGACTTGATCCCGCCCAGACGATGGGAGCCGCGCCTCCAGGCGAGTTTCCGGCCACAGCCCCGGCGGCCAGCCCGGTGTTCTACCGCACCTACAGCCGTCGCCGCCCAGATGGCAGCCGCGAGACTTGGAGCGAGGTTTGCGATCGCACCTTGGCCGATATTGCCCGGTTGGGGCGCTTCACCCCTCAGGAGCGGCAGTTGGTAGAACGTCTGCAGCGGCAGTTGAAGGCGTTGATCTCCGGTCGAGCCTTGTGGGTGATGGGCACCGACTGGATCCAGAAGCCGGAAAACTTCTCCGGCGCCTACAACTGCACCAGCACCACCGTGGTGGACTGGCAGGCTTTTGGCCTGATGATGGATTTGGCCATGATGGGCTGCGGCACAGGAGCGGTGCTGGAACCCCAATTCATCAACCGCTTGCCTCCCATCCTCAACCGCCTTCAGGTTCACGTCAAGGGATCCATCGGCGCCACCCCTCCCGAAGAGCGGCAGGAACACACCCGCATCCACCGGCAGGGATCCCAGGTGCACATCCAGGTGGGAGACAGTCGCCGCGGCTGGGTGGATTCGTACCAAGCGCTGCTGGAGCTGGCCTCGGATCCCGGCTTTGGCGGTCAGGTGGACGTGACGGTAGATCTGAGCGATATCCGCCCTGCCGGCGAGAGGCTGAAGGGATTTGGGGGCGTGGCCAACCCCATTAAGCTGCCCGGCTTGTACGAGCGCTGTGCCGCCATTCTCAACAGGGCAGTAGGGCGGCAGTTGAACTCCGTGGAATGCTGCCTGCTCATTGACGAGGCGGCGGTGACGGTTGTGGCGGGGAACATTCGGCGGTGCTTACCTGAAAATGCCTTGGTGCACACCTCACAAGGTTTGGTGCCCATCAAGGACGTGCAGGTAGGAGATTGGGTTCAGACCCCCCTTGGGTTTCGTCGGGTGGTCAACAAGTTTGACCAAGGGATCCAAGAAGTTTACGAAATAGAGACCAACGCCATTCCTTTCTTCTCAACCCCGAACCATCGCCATGCGGTTTTGGCAGACGCTCAGGGGAACATCGAATGGAAAAGTACCCACGAATTGGCTGAGGGCGACCGCCTGCTGCACAACACCCAAGTTCTCCCCGGCACGATTACCCATCTGCCTGAGGACTTTACGGGATCTCGTCCAAAACAAAGTCATACCGCAAAACCCCTGACCATCCCGCCCCTGACTCCAGAAGTGGCCTGGTTGATTGGGTTCACCCACGGGGATGGGTATGTTGCGCTGGGACGCAACCGCTACGGCAAGCCCTACGGTCGGGTAGAGTGGAGTGCGAATGCTCTGGATCCGGAGCTGCTTTCCCGTCTCCAAGCCAAGCTGGAGCAGGGACTAGCTGCGTTTGGGCTGACAGCCACTTGCAGCTACTTGCAAGGGGAGAACACCGCAAAGTTCGTGTGTTCCTCCATCCGGCTGGCGGAGTATTTCCAGCGGCACATCAAGAAACCGAAGCAGCCCCTGCAAGTTCCCGACTTTATCCTGCGCGGCACCGTTGAGGTACGGTCAGCTTACCTGGCGGGCCTTATCGACAGCGATGGGTCGATCTGCAGTCGCCCGCCCCAATTAGCAACAACCGTTCACCGTTCCTTTGCCCTTCAAGTGGCGGCTGTTCTGTCTAGCCTGGGTATTGCAGGCCGACTCAAAATTATCTGCCCCCATCAGGAGAACTGGCAGGTTAAATACAGTCTCACCCTGCCGGCATTCAAGGATCGGTACAACGCCTTGGTGGCTCCCTACTCAGCCAAAGGGAAGTTGCCCCAGGGGCTGAAGATGTATGGCTTCACAATTCCGGGTTCCATGCTGCGGGAAGTGTACAGCTACACCGAGATGCGCGGCATGGGTTTCCAAGGAGCTCGGTCGGTGGAAGCTAACTATGAACGTTACCTGGCTGAGTCAGAGGTGGATCTGGATATCCCTGTGACATTCAAGGGCTTAGGCAGCCACGACTGGATACAAACCTACGACATTGAAGTCGAAGAGGCCCATTGCTTTTACTGCAATGGCTATCTCACCCACAACAGTGCCGGTATGCGCCAATTTGCTGCCGACGACGAGCTGGGATCCACCGCCAAAGACAACTTGTGGCAGCAGGACGAAAACGGCAACTGGAGAATTGACCCCGAGCGAGATGCCCTGCGCATGGCCAACCACACGCGGGTGTTTCACCGCAAGCCGACGCGGGAAGAATGTGTTGAGGCCGTGCGGAAGCAGTTTTACTCAGGCGAGGGGGCCATCCAGTGGGCCGGGGAAGCCGTAGCACGGGCCAATTGCGACCTTATCCCACCCGACCTAAAACCCGACTTTCTCAAAGCCTATGAGGCAGGAACGGCCCGAGAATGGCTAAAGGGACGGGATCCCTCCCTAGGGGAAGAGGAACTTCAGGATCGCCTGTGGCGCTATGGGCTGAACCCCTGCGGTGAAGTCGTCGGCCATAACTTCCACTGTGTAGCTGGCTCCACCCTACTGATCACCCGTGATGGCTTGCACCCGATTCAGTCCCTTGTAGGGAAGCCGGTGGAAATTTGGAACGGTCGCCGCTGGAGTTGGGTGGTGCCTGTATGTACGGGGCGCAACCGTCAGATGTATCGCGTGATCTTTGCCGATGGCACCTGGCTGGACGTGACGGGACAGCACCGCTTCTTCGTGAGCGATCGGTTCAGCAGTACCTACACCGAACTCACCACGGAGGAACTGAGAGAGCACCTTGCCAGGCATCCTTACGCCCTGCACACCGAGCCGTTCCAAATTGACTACCGCGACGGCGAGCTAGTCGATCCCATCTGGGCCTACACTCTGGGTCAACTGGTGGGAGATGGATCCCTGTGCAAGTCCAACGGTAGGCCGCAGCTACAGCTACATCTTTACGGAGCCAAGAGCTACCGCAATCTGACTTTGGCCGGTCGGACTTCCGGTCAACTCCGGTACTATGCTACAAGGGCAGAGTCCTCAATCCCCTGCTTGCTCTATACGGGCTTTCACGAATTTGATCCCGAACAGGTACGGGCCCTTAAGACAGAAGCCCAAGCCCTGGAAAAACTGGCAGCGTGGAACCGTGAGGGCATCCTGCACTTCATTGCCGGGCTGATTGATGCGGACGGTTCGGCAACTTCCTCTGGTGGAGTGCGGCTCTATGTCTCTGGCTATGATCGGGCCTATCGCCTGTACCTGCTGCTGCTGAAGTGCGGCATTCGCTCCTCCATTAACCTAGCGGCCAAGGCCGGGAGCGAGACCAACCTGGGCAGGCGACGAAAGGATCTGTGGTATCTGCAAATTACAGACTGTGCCGCCATTCCCTGTCAGCGAGTGGACACATCCAGAGGCCATGTACCCCAAGCCAAGGCAAAGTGGCAGGTAATTCGTTCTGTGGAGCCGCTCCCAGATCTGCACGACAGCTTCTGCTTCAATGAGCCGGAGTTCCACAAGGGCGTCTTCGGCGGCACACTGACCGGGCAATGCAACTTGGCCGAGATCCACCTCAACCGTTTGGATCCCCACAACCGGCAAGAGCAAGAGGAAGCCTTCACGGCGGGAGCCCTCACGGTGGCAGCCCTACTCCACCACCGCTTTGTGGAACCCCGCTTTCAGCGTTCGCGGGAATGGGATCCCATCGTCGGCGTCTCGTTCACAGGGCTGTTCGATTTCTGCGTCAAAGCCTTTGGGGTAGAGTGGCTGCGCTGGTGGCAGGAAGGGAGACCGGATACGCCCGCCGGGAAGGAATTCAAGCAGCAGGAGCGGGAATACCTCAGCCGCTGGAAGGAGATTGTCCACCGCGTGGTGTGGGACTACTGCGATCGCCACGGCCTGCGCCGCCCCAACCGCTGCACCACGGTTCAGCCCGCCGGCACCAAGTCTCTGCTCACCAACGCCTCTCCCGGTTGGCACCCGCCCAAGGCCCAACGCTATATCCGCCGCATTACCTTCGCCAAAAATGACCCGGTGGCGCTGGCCTGTCTGGACTATGGCTATTCGGTGGTGCCTGCCCAGGCAGACAAAGATGAAAACGGAAACTTGCTCAACGACCCCTTTGATCCCCGCTGTACCGAATGGCTGGTGGAACTGCCTGTGGAAGTGGAATGGGCCAACCTGCCCGGTGCTGACCAGATCGAGATCGAGCAATTCTCGGCCCTGGCCCAGTTTGACTTTTATATGCAGGTTCAGAGGTACTACACCACCCACAACACCTCCGCCACCATCGAGCTGCGGGAAGACGAGGTGGAAGCCCTGGGATCCCGCATTTACGAAGCCATCCGCGATGACGAGGGATACATCAGCGCAGCGCTGCTGGCCCGCTTCGATGCGCCCTTCCCCCGTCTGCCCTTTGAGAAAATTGACAAGCCCACCTATGAGCGGCTGGTGGCCGAGGTCAAGCAGAGACGGCGGACAGATAACTTCTTCGCGGCCCTGGCCCGCCACGACCGCAACCTGACCCTGACAGCAGAGGGGCCGGCGGGGTGTGATGCTTTGGGGTGTCTGCTGCCAGATTCGGCGCCTCAGAGCTAACCCCCAAATTCTCCCCGCTGCTGGCCATCCCCACTGGCTGGGAAAGCACAGTCAGGCTCCCTCCTGTGATACTTTTATAGGGATTCCCTCAACCCCCAGGGATCCCTTCTGCCCTTGGAATCGGCCCCATGCAAGACGAAAAAGACACGCTTCGCCAACAGCTTCTCACCCTGCAAAGCGAGGCCCTCGCCCAAGTGGAACAAGCTGACGGTCTGGAGGCTCTGGAACAGATCCGCATCGACTACCTGGGCAAGAAAGGTAAGCTCTCCAAAATCTTGGGGGGAATGGGGAAGCTGCCCCCAGAAGAACGGCCTGCCATTGGCGCTTTGGCCAACACCTTCAAAGAAGCTCTCCAATCCAGCCTGGAGCAGCGCAAACAGGCCCTTGGCGAAGCTCAACTGCTGGCCCGCCTAGAAGCAGAGCGCCTAGATGTCACCATGCCCGGGCCCCGTCGGCCTCTGGGGCGAATCCATCCGCTGCAGGCCACCATCGACCGCATGCTCGATATCTTTGTGGGAATGGGCTACACCGTGGTGCATGGGCCTGAGCTCGAGACGGAGTACTACAACTTCGAGGCCCTCAACACCCCTGCCGACCATCCGGCGCGGGATATGCAGGATACCCTCTACCTGGCCGACGGCTATCTGATGCGTACCCAAACCTCCTCGGTTCAAGTGCGCTACATGGAGCAACACCAGCCGCCGCTACGCATTGTGCATGCCGGTCGGGTAATGCGCCGCGATACCGTGGATGCCACCCACTCCGCCGTGTTTCACCAGATGGAAATTTTGGCGGTGGGCGAGAACCTCACCTTTTCCGACCTGAAGGGCACCCTCAACACGTTCATCACCCGCCTATTGGGCAAGCGAGAAACCCGCTTTCGGCCCAGCTATTTTCCCTTTACCGAGCCTTCTGCTGAGATGGACGTGCGCTTTGGCTCGAAATGGCTGGAAATCTTCGGCTGCGGCATGGTGGATCCCAATGTATTTCAAGCGGTGGGCTACGACCCGGAGCGCTACACCGGATTTGCGGCAGGGATCGGCATTGAGCGGATGGCCATGCTCCTCCACGGCATTCAGGATATCCGCCTGTTTTATACCAGCGACCTGCGCTTTCTGTCTCAGTTTTAGGTGGCTATCTTATCTGAGGAACAAAACCCTCGTCCTGAGCCCTGCAAGACCTTCAGAAAACCCTCTTTCAGGAAAAGGTTTGCTTGTAGATCAACTGCAATTGTTCTAGCTCATCTTGGCGGGCAGCACGGCGCAGCAGGCGCATTTGCTCTTCGATGAGCTGGCGAGCCTCATTACGGCTAATCGGATCGAAGACCAACTCCTCCATGGCAGCAGGATCCCCGCTGTTATCCGGCGGCCTGAAGTAAACCCGAAAAAAGAGCCTTTGGGCGTAGAGAGTGGTGAAGAGAGCCTGATTTTCGCCGACCTGACACAGGCTGTAGAGCAGACCAAATGTGGGGTGATTCAGATACAACTCATTCATGCCCAATAGCGTATCACTCTTGGGGGAGAGGAGAGACTTTTCTTCCCGGTCGGTGCCAGAGAAAGTTCTGGAAATGATGTGGCTATGGCTCTTGAGACCAAGGGCTTAAATCACAAGTTCCGCCCAGCTCGATTTTGGCTGTTGCGACTGGATTCAACATTAGCAAACTAACAAGATTTTGGGTCAGGCTGTTACCGCCGCTGCTGTTCCCGCACCTTCCTCTTCGTGTCATTCAATTCGTTTTCCACCTCTAGCTGACGAAATTGCTCTTCCAATTCATCCCAAGCCTCGAAAGGTTTTCCCCAAGGGCTGAAACCCAAGTCCGGGCTGTCAACGCCTTTGGCTTGTGCGGCTTTTACCTCCTGCAGCTTGGTCTTCACCTCTTGGCGGCGCTGGCGAATTTGCGGCAGCAGCGCTTCCATTTGTTGGATTTTCTCCTTTTGGGCCTTCATTTGACTCCATAGCTGGCTGCCCCTCTCCAACAGCTCAGCTTCCCGGCGTCGCGCTCCTTCGGCTAGGTCGGGGCGATTGGCCCGCTGCGCCTTCTCAATGCGAAAGTGCCAGGTTTTGATCTCCTCAGCCAAGTTGAGAATGCTTTTTTGGAGAGCTTCCTCTTGGGCGCGGCTTTCCTGCAACAGCCGCAGGGTATCGGATTCCTGCTGGCGCAACTGCTCATCGAGGGCTTGCAGCTCGATCTCAGGGTGGGCCCTGAGAAATTCTTCCAGGCGGGTTTCCAAAAACCGGATGATATCTTCGATCAGTTTCATGGACGGATCCTCTTCCCAAGCCCTCAGTTGCGTTTAGAGTAGCCCAAGCTGGGCCATCCTAGATAGGGTTATCCCATGCCCGTTTAAGACATTCCCTTCGACCTTCACCCAAAGTGAGGCCAGGGATCCATCCGGCACGCCAGTTCACCGCAACTGGGAACTCTCCTGAACCCAACTGCCCCCAGGCGGATCCCTCTCAATCCAGCAAACGGCCATCTCCAACCCGGATAATGCGCTGGGCGGCCTGGGCTACTTTAAGGTCATGGGTGACCACGACCAGGGTGATGCCCTGCCGGTGGAGCTCCGCAAAAAGGTTCAGCACTTCCTGGCCGGTATGGCTATCCAGAGCCCCAGTCGGCTCATCAGCCAGCAACAGTTGGGGTCGGTTGACAATGGCACGAGCAATCGCCACCCGCTGCTGCTGGCCGCCGGAGAGTTGGGCCGGACGCTGCTGCAGTTTGCTCCCCAAGCCCACTTGTTCTAGGGCTTGCTTGGCCCGCCGGCGTTGCTCCGGCTCCGGGATCCCAGCATAGGCCAAGGGCAGCATGACGTTCTCCAGCGCTGTCAGGACGGGCAGGAGATGGAACTGCTGGAAGACAAAGCCGATTTTTTGGTTGCGAATGTGGGCCAAATCGCGATCGGTCAGGGTGGAAACTTCCACCCCATCCAGCCAGTAGCGCCCTGAGCTGGGCCGATCCAAGCAGCCGATGAGGTTCATCAGGGTGGATTTGCCGGATCCAGAGGGCCCCATAATGGCGCAATACTCTCCCGGCTGGATCGCCAAGTCGATATCGTAGAGGGCCTGAAAACTGCCCTCCGGCAGTGGATAGACTTTGTTCACCCCAACCATCTGCACTACGGGCGGGCTGGCCGCAGCCAAGGCCTCGGCTGGGCGCTCCAGGGATCCGACCGGCCCACGGCGATGATTTGCCCAGGAATCTTGCTCAAGCATGGTTGGCACCGCGACTTGCCCCATTCTAGCCTTTGGGCTTCCCTGGCTTGACGGCTAACCGGAAGAGCGGATCTCCTGCGGCTGATGGTAGGGGCAGCTCCCCTGGGGATCCACCCTGAGGCGGTAGAGGGGAGAGCGTTCCTGATCGCAGCGAAAGGCTTGGGCTTGGGAAGTCAAGATCTGGCGGGCAAAGCGACAATTTTGGCACTTTTTGCCACCGTGATGACTGGATACAGAAGGCTGTTTTGGACGCGGCACGATCCCTGCTGGAGAAGGGGCAGCCTCTGCCGGGCGGATCAGCTCCCGTGGAGAAAGGCCGCGCAGCACCAGTTCGGATCCCTGCCAGCGGGCTTCCACCAGGCCGGTATCGGCCCAGGCCAGCCAACGGGGATCCTGGGTGATCTGGGGCGGCAGACGCACCTGTACCCCCGCCAAAGTCCGCGGCGACCCCTGCTCCTGCCAAACTTCTTCCACCTCCCCCTCATAGCGCAAAGGGGGATCCCTGATCTCGGCGGGGGAACCGGCCTTCAGCTCCGCGAGCCTAACTGGGGTTTGTAGGTGCCCATCGGGCAACTCCAGCCAATGCCCAGGCTGAGGGCAGTGGACATGGTAGCGATTGCACAGCTCCGGCAGATCCGCCAGATCCTGAGCCTGCTTGGGGTCGGCGTGAACCAAGACCAAATGCTGGGGGCGAAAGGTGTGGATGATCTGGGTGAGATGCCCGACATCGTTGTGGCTGTGCCAGGTTATCCATTCAACGGCAATGCGGGAGCGCAGCGGCGCCGGCCAACGCTCAAACGGGGTAGCCAGTTCCACCTCCGGCAGCCGCACCAGCAGACAGGAGCGCTGCGGTTGGGCCAGCAATCTCGACCAGATGGGATCCCAAGCCTCAGGCCCAGCATCGGCATCGCACAGCAGCAAGCCTTGGGGCAGAGGATCCGCCTCGGTAAGGGGCTGCACCTGGGGGTGTAGGCGGTCTTCCCAGAACAAAGGCTGATAGGTGGCGAAATTGCGCACCGCCTCCGGCAGGTGGGGAAGCAAACGCTCATAGAGATCGCAGCCTGCCGCCAACCCTGGCGCCACCCACACCTTATCGCCGCGCAACGCTTTCGCGGACAGCACTTGGGGAGACTGGGTAAAGCGATGGTGGGCTTTGAGGAGAAAGATCAGCTCCTGCCCCAACCCCAGCACCGGCAGCGGAAACAGCACCGTTTGCCCTGCTTCCAGGGCGCTGAGCAACCGCTCCACCAGGCGATTTTCCAGGTGACGACGGGCCGGATGACGGGTGGATCCCAGCGAGGCTTCCATAAGCAGCACATCCGGCTGCCAGTGACGCAAAGCGGCGAGATCCAAGCCGGGGGCAAAGCGAGTTGAGGCCAGCGAACAGTCGCCCGTGTACACACAGGTTTGGGCCGGAGAGGTTTGGGTATTTTGCAGCAGGGTCGCCGCCGCCCCTGGCAGATGCCCAGCCGCAAAGAAAGTGAGCATCAGATGGGGCAAAATCTCTCGCGCCCGGCCCAAAGGCAGCGCCCGAAAGGGGGGAAAGCGAATGTCCCGGTCGTAGCCCGGCCAAATACCGCGCTCCCACAGACCAGCGGCCAAATGGGCGGTCACCGGCGTGGCGTAGAGAGGTACCTGAGGATAACGGCGATGAAAGGCAGGCAGCCCCTGCACATGGTCGAAATGGGCATGGCTGCAGATCACCGCATCCGGGATCCCTGGCAGAGCCTTAAAGAGAGCAGGAGCGGGCAACCCACAATCGAGAAGCAAGCGGTGGCATCCGATCTCCACCCAATAGGCACAGCCCTGTTGACGGGGATCCGTACCCAGGGGTAGCAGTCGCAGGGGCGGTCTCTCTGACTCCACAGTTGCGTCGTTTTTACCTACAAGCCTACAAGACCACTTAAAGCCTGAAAAAACGGTTGGGAACTCAGACAGGGACTCCCCCCAGCGCTTACTAACGCACTCTCTTTTCTAGCAAATCAACTCGGCGTCGTTTTATGTTCTGGGTCTCTACAGTCCTAATGAGTCCCGATTCTAGGTCAAGCTAAGATACCAATCTAGATTCCAGCATAGCTTTTGCCATCCAACCCTTTCCACATAGCAGAGAGATAGAATCCCAACAGCCAGGTTCCGGAGAGGGTTGCCAGCTCAGGAGCAGATCGTCAGTTTGGACGCGGGCTGTCTTGGCTCTGCACCCCTAAGAATCTCCGCTCGTGCCAGCGGTGCGAAGCCCTTACAGTCGCTTCAGTCTGGGGTGAGACACCCGGACTACTGAGAAAAACCTTCTGACCCGGTGCATTATTGCTCCGCAACGTTGACGCGACCCATGTTTCAGGTGTGAGCGCAGTGCCTTAGTTTGAATCCAGATGACCGTAATTCTCCTCTGCCCACTCGGCGGTGCGGTTGTTGAGCAGGGCAAGGCCGGCAAAATCGTGATCGTCGGGGCGAGCCGTCAGGATCATCAAGTTGTAGAAAGCCCAGACCAAACCAAAGATCAGCTCAGACCAAGGGGGATCCCAACTGCCGGCAGAACGCAGGGATCCCACCCCCATAGCCAGAAAAGTCAGCACAATAGCCAGAGCCTGAGGCCCCAAGGAGAGCTGGGAAGGCTGTTCGGGATAGGGGAGCGCCCCCTGCAGACCTTGCACCAGCGCCTGGATGGACTGGAAAAACTGGCTGCCCGTCTGCCGTTCCGACTGCCAAGCTGCCCCCCACAAATGCGGGGGAAAGGCCAAGAGCCAACTGATGCGCCCTAGGAGAGCATAAGGCAAAAACCACGCGAAGAAGACCCGGTCAAAGGCCGGCACCGGCATCCACCCCGTGCAGAGAAAGACCATCGGCACCGCCAAGTAGACCAGCTCCGCCATCCCACCGGCAGCCCAGAGGGCCAGCCACAGGTATTGAAAGCGCTGCTGCTGCGTGGTCGGCTTGCCCCAGAAGGGATTTTCCCTCAAGGCCGAAAACAAAGCCAGCAAAGCAACGCGGCGGTTGCGCAAGGGCAACAAAACACCCGTAACCTGGGTTTGGCGAACCAATTGAGACTGCCAGCCGCGGCAGTGCATCTGACACCCCAACTGCACAGGGCGACGAATGTCGATCCGCGGGATCCCTTCCAAAGCCTTGCGCCGGATGAGACAGCCAGAACCCAACAGGGGTGCCGCCTGATACCCTTCGGATCCCACCGCCAAAAGCTGTTGCAGGGGGTGAACGGCTCTGGGCTGGCCTAGGGTGCGCAGCATCGCCTGCACAAACCCGATACGATTGGCGATGGGAGCCCGCTCCGGCGAGTCGTAAAAGCGGGGCAAGGTCTGCCACAGGAAGTCCGGCTCGAGAAAATGGCCCGGCTGCACCAGGAGCAGATACTCCCCTTGGATGTGAGGGGATCCCATCGCGTAAGCCAGGGGGTCGGCTGTGGGGCTAGGGCAGGCCCAGTATTCGCAGGGAATGGCCCGGGCCGCCTTGGCCATCTCCTCATCCTCTACCCGATCCACAATGTGGACAAACAACCGCTCCCAAGGGTAGTCGAGGTGCAGAGCCGAAAGCACTGTTTGCCGGGTTGCCTCCAGAGAATCCCACTGGCGCAGCACCAGTACATCCACCCGCGGCAATTGGAAAAACGACCGCCGCAGGACCTCTGGGGATGGGATCGTCTCTCTCGGCACCTGGGGATAGCGGCTGAGGGTAAAGCCCACCGCCGCCAGCCAAACATACAGCTCTGCCCCCCAAAACAAAAGGGATCCCAAATCCATCAACCCGGCTGTCAGTCGCCAGTAGAGGTACATCACCCCGGCAATGAGGTGAAGCAACCCTGCCCAGCGAAACAAATACACCCGCATCAGCTTTCTGCCTTCCACGCTTTTGCCATTTTCGCCCCTAAGTGGTCAGGGATCCCTAGCTCCTCTTCTCTTCCGGCTGGCCCCAATCCTCAAGAACGAAAAAAGTTCAGGAATCAGCAACAGCAAAACCCTGTCTGCTCTGGAGCAGACAGTTTTCAGCCCGGCAAGCAGCTTGGTCGACAGAAGCGAGAATCTTCTCTTGCGGAAGAAACTCTCCCAGGCAGTTTCAAAGCTGGGCCTTTCCCTACTGGGCAGCCACCTCAGCTGGGTAGACACTCACCTTTTGCCGCCACTTGCCATAGCGCTCAAAAGTCACAATGCCGGTGACCACAGAATACAAGGTGTCGTCGCCGCCGATGCGCACGTTCACCCCTGGGTGAAACTTGGTGCCCCGCTGCCTGACCAGAATGTGGCCGGGATGCACCAGCTCGCCCCCATAGCGCTTCACCCCCAGCCGCTTGGCATTGGAATCTCGACCGTTGCGAGTGCTGCCCGTTCCCTTCTTATGAGCCATAACGCCTCCTATGCAACTGCGTGATCAACAGAAACGAGATAAAAAAATCGGGATTCAGGACACCTGAGTTCAGAGTTTATTCCTCATCCGCAGGGATCCCTGTCGCCGCTGCCGAAGGGGCTGCCTCTGGGTTAGACTCTGGAGCCGCTTCCGTACGGGATGGTGCCGTGGCTAGGGGCACCCCATTGAGTTCAATAGACTCGATCAGCAGACGGGTCAGCGGTTGCCGATGACCCCTCTTTTTGCGGGTCTTTTTCTTTGGCCTCATCTTGTAAACGATGATTTTATCGCCGCGCCGATGCTGTAAAACCCGTGCCCTGACGACCGCCTCCGAAACGTAGGGATGCCCCAACGTGATTTGTCCCTCGTGGTTGATCAACAGCACACGAGACAAATCGAAGGGGCTGTTCTCCTCCACTTCCGCCAGGCGATCGACCTCGTAAAAACGCCCCGGCTCCACCCAAAGCTGCTTACCGCCGGTTTCCACAATTGCGTAAGTCATCTTTCTCCCTGCCGTACAGGTGCCCTGCGGGGGTCTTGAAACCTGATCCGAGCATTGACAGCGATCTTAAATCGTAGCCGAAAAAGCCGCCGTCCGTCAGCTGGGTTTGGTCGAGGACTGGCTTGCAACAGTTCCGGTCGAGCAGTGGGACGGACTCCCCAAGCACCTCATGCTGTTGCCCCCCAGCCCCTTTCCCAGAGGAAGAGGGGAGTTGGGAAGCAGTTGGGAAGCAAATGTGCAGCATCTGAGGCGACCGCAGGCCAGAGGTTGCAGAGTCATTCTTTGCTATTCGGTCAGCTTCTCCCAAGCAGCCTGAAGGGCAGCCTGCATGCGCTGAGCGGCGCGGCTGAGGCGATGTTGCCAGGTTTCCCACTTGTGTTGCAGAAACTCTGCCGCCTCGTCCAGTAGGGAGAGATCGAACTTGCCCCCTTTGGCCAGCTCGTCCCGCACCTGCTTCACCTTAACGCGCACCACCTCCGGCGGATCCTGTGGGCCAACCAACGCCTTGAGGCGATCCCCCATGCGCTGGATAAGCTGTTTCACCTGCCGAGATTTTTCGCTCCAAAAGTTCTTTAAGCCTTCCGCTTCCGATTTCAGCCGTTGCGGAGCATCCTCCTTAACCACCACCGCGTCCACATCAATGGCTTCCACGTCCTCAGGCAGGAGAACGGCGCGCCCCCCCCAAGGCTCGGCAATGCTGCCACCCAGAATATAAGCGGCAATCGCTCCAGTCTCCCAGTCAAAGAGAAAATCCTCAATCCAGCCGACCTCTCGATTCCCAATGCGCACTGTGCGGCGGTAAAGAGAGCTGATGGGGGTTAGGGGGGTAGCAAAAACGGTAGAGTAGGTCAGCAGCGCGTCTGGCCCGATGAGAGAAATCTGCTCCAGGGGGGTGTACCCCTGCTGGCTGGTGAAGTAGCATACCCGCCCTGTTGGGTCAACCCAGATTTCTTCTACGGTACCCAATGCGGTAGCAGTGCTGCCATCGAGGGCCAGCAGGCCCACCACTTGGCTACGTCGGATGATCTGTTCCATAGGGTTCATCGAAGTTTATCTCCTTGATGGGTTAGCTGGGCAGCCTCAAAATCCGCGGTAGTGGCGCAGTTGCCCCCTGAGCCGGGCAATTTCCTGAGCCATGTCCAAGACCATCGCTGCCCCCGTCCAGTTAAGCCCCAAGTCTCGGTGTAGGCGGCTCATTTGCAACAACCGCCTGAGCTGTTGGGGGGTCAGGTAGCTGCTCTCGGCCTCCACTAAGCCTTGGGCCAGCAGCCATTCCAGCAGGTGGGGAGGGATCCCCAGCAGTTCCGTGGCCTGCTCGAAGGTATAGAGCCGTTCTTCTACCCGCACAATGGCCAAACTCATAGACTCACCTCCTGCAAGTGGGCGCGGGGATCCCAGCTACGGCTTTGGCGCAGCTTTTCGTAGAGATCCCGCTCGGTCTGGGAAAGGGATTTGGGTGCCACCACCTTCAGCCGCACCAGCAGGTCGCTCCGCTGGCCTTGGGGATCCCGCCAGCCTTGGCCCCGCAGCCGCAGGGTTTGGCCGCTGTCTACCCCGGCAGGGATCCTCAGTTGCACGCGACCCGTAGGGGTGGGAACTTCCGCCGTCCCTCCCAAAGCCGCCTCGTCAGGAGTAATGGGCAGCTCGCAGAGCAGGTTGTCTCCGTCAAAGCGGAAGAAGGGATGGGGGGGCAGCTCCAAAGTGAGGTAGAGATCCCCTCTTGGCCCGCCAAAGGGGCTGACCTGGCCTTTGCCCTTGACGCGGATGCGACTGCCCGGCTTAGCGCCGGGGGGAATGCGGATGGTTAGCGTTTCTCCATCTAGGTTCAGCCGTTTCTGGGTGCCGTGGAAAGCTTCTGCCCAACTGAGACCCAGGGTGCCCTCCACATCCTGCCCCGGCAAATCCACCGAAACAAACGGCCCAAAGCCGCCGGCGAAGCCCTGGAACCCGCTGCGGCGGGATCCCATACGGCCCAACAGCTCGTTGATAAACTCCTCGAAGCTGGTGTACTGGGCGAAGCCCTCCATGCCCGGCATTCCAGCAGCAGAACCAGTACCCACCCGCTGCCAGTACTGCCCAAACTGGTCGTAGCGCCGCCGCTTTTCCGGATCTGAGAGCACCTCGTAGGCTTCGTTGATCTCCTTGAAGCGCTCTTCTGCCGCCTTATTCCCAGGGTTGACATCGGGGTGATACTGGCGGGCCAGCTTGCGATAGACGCGCTTGATTTCCTCGGCAGAGGCATCTCTGCTGACGCCCAGGATCTTGTAATAATCCTTGAAGTCACTCGCAGCCATAGGCTCACCCCTGCAAGGTTAGGTTAGAGTTTTTCGGGCTATTCTCAGGATATAAGGTTGCAGCTAAAAAATTGGAGCAGACCCAGAACACGTACAGGCAGAGCGGCGAGATGGCGCTTTACTGTGCTCTCGCTACTTCGGAAACTTTTTGGGCTAGGGCTTGCGTTTGGAGAAGATCCCTTTCTCATCTCGTGTGAAAATTTGCTTGACCTTTTCCCAAGCTTTGAGGAGTGCATGGGTGGAGTTATTGCTCTCTTGTTTGGCTTGGTTGTAGGCTTCCACAAAGGTTTGCTGCGCTTCTTCCGAGAGGTCAGCGCGGATTTCCGGCGAGATGCTCTCTGGGGTTAAGTCTCCCTCTGGCTCACCGGGCAAGTTCAAGTCGGCAATGGAAACTTCCTCTCCGCCAGCACTCTGCAGCAGCCAGTAAATTTCGCCCGACTTCTCTTCCGGTACTTGCACCACCAACAAGAACTCGCCCGCCTGTACCCGGGTTTGGTAGATGGCGGCTTTCTCCTGCGGCATACCCAAGGCAATCAGGGCGGATCCCAGGCCCGCTCCCAGTGCTCCGTACAAAGCGCCGCCCGTTGCCCCCAACAAAGCGGCTCCCAGAGGCCCAGCGGCCACCACTGCCCCCAAAAAGGGAATGAACAGCACCCCCACGCCAGTGAGCAGCCCCAGCAGGGATCCGAACAGGGATCCATAGATGGCCCCATTGGTCAGACCGTCCAGAACCACCTCTTTGCGAGTGATAAACCCGGTAATTTTGGCTTCGGTTTGAAAGTTGCGGCCAATAATGGAGATGCGATCGTTGGGAATGCCACGGTTCAAAAGCCGCTGGATACACTCTTGCAGCTTGCCCTCTTCTTTGAAGGCGGCGGAAACACACTTTTTGGGAGCTTGGGCAAAAGTGCTCATACACAATGCTCCTGCTGAGTTTCACACTGCCAAGGCAGGTTTTTTTAACCTTTTCCCCATTACTACTCTCATCCATTGTCTCCCCTCATCAACAAAGGATCCAGTCGAAGAATCGCGAACCCCCTGGAGAAATCTCCGTACTGAGGATGCCAACTCTACCCTTACCCCCAGCCTCCTTCCAGAGAGAGGGGAGTTAGGACTTAACGCACGCTACTTGTTGTTGAACGACTGTGGTGTTTGGAAGAGCTACAGCGAGCGGATCCCGGCCATCAAGCCCTGGCAGACCCCCGTCAGGAAATCTGGATCTAGGGTTTCCAAGGTATCGCTCAGCTTGTGGTAGTGGGGGTTGCGCAAGAAAGCGGTGTCGGTAACCATAACGGCGGCGTAGCCCGCATCCCAAAAGGGGGAGTGATCGCTCAGGCGAGTGGCAGGTAGGATCAAGCCTCGCTGCCCGGCCAGCAGCCAGCAACAAGGGATCCCCGCTTTCTGAAAATCATGCTGCAGCTTGAGCAGATCCCCCCAGGTGGGCCAGTTGCCAATAAGGCCAATGTAATCTCCCCGGTTGGGGTAGAGCTTCTCAAGGCCAGCGGGGTAGCGTTGGGATCCGGGGGTGGGATCCCGGTAGCCCAGCATTTCCAAAGACAGCATCAGCCGTAGGGATTGCCTCTGACGTTGAAGAAACTGGGCGTAAGCCCCACTGCCCACCATCCCCCGCTCCTCCAGGTCAAAAGCCACCAGCCACAGGGGGGAAGGGGCAGGGTTGGCGGCAAAATGGCGGGCCAATTCCAGCAACACCGCTATGCCGCTGGCGTTGTCGTCTGCTCCAGGGGTTGCCGGGGCAGCGTCAAAGTGGGCTCCGATGAGGATGGGTTGGCGGCCAGAACGGGATCCCGGCAATTTCAAGATCCAGTTGCGGTGCAAGCGGCCACCGGCCTCAAAGGGGAAGGACTCCAGGGATCCCCACTTAGAAAGCTGCTCTTGGATGTAGCGCTCCACTTGGCTATGGCCCAGGGGCGACCAGTCGGGATCCCGCGGCTGGGCCACCTGGCGCAGATGGGCCTCTAGGCGCTGCTGCAGGTCTGGGAGCTCTGCTGCTGACATCAGTTTCCCACCTCAGAGGGAATGGCTTGGGCATGGACTTGGCAGGCCAACTCCAGGGTGAAGTAGCGGTGGGATCCCACCGTTCCCGCCAACACCCGAAACGGATCCTCAGGCTCCCCCAGGTGATCCAGCACCAGAGCCGCCCCGGAAAAATCCTGATCCCGGGTATAGTCGTTTACCGTCACCACAGTGGGAATACCGGCCTGCTGGGCCGAGCGCAGCCCATTCTCCGAGTCTTCAAAGGCCAGGCAGGCCTGGGGGGGCAGCCCCATCTGTTCCAGGGTGTAGAAGTAGATGTCGGGGGCGGGCTTTTTGGCGGGGACAATATCGCCGGCAGCGATCACTTCAAACCAGCTTAGGCTCTCCGGCAGTGTGTGCTCCAAAAGGGCTGTTACATTTTCCGGCGTGGTGGTGGTGGCAATGGCCAAGCGGATCCCAGCAGCTCTGGCCTCCTGCAGTAGCCGCTTGACACCGGGGCGCAAAGGGATCCCGCCTTGGGCCAATAGGGCAGTGTAGTGGCGGGTTTTGGCCTGGTGCAGCCGGGCAATGAGGGCATTTAAATCTTCACCAGGGGGTAGCGGCGGCTGGCAGGTTGCAACGAAATGGCGAATGCGCTCTTTGCCCCCCGTAATGGCCAGGAGTTGGCCGTAGAGCTCCACCGACCAGTGCCAGTCCAGCCCTGCCTCGGCAAAGGCAGCGTTAAAGGCCACGCGATGACCATCCCGCTCCGTGTCCGCCAGCGTGCCGTCCACATCGAAGATCAAAGCTTGGAGTGTCATGTGTACCCCCACCCGCCTACAAGCGACTCTATGCTACTGCATGGCTTGGGTGCCCCTAGCCAGGTTTCTGGGAAGGCCAACAAGGTGAGAAAATGAGGCACTGGTTATCCAATCTCGCCATGAGCTTCGATTTTGACGTAATCATCATCGGTGCCGGCGTCGGCGGCCACGGCGCTGCTTTACATGCGGTCGAATCTGGCCTGAAGACCGCCATCGTTGAAGGTGCAGAAATGGGCGGCACCTGCATCAACCGCGGCTGCATCCCCTCCAAGGCTCTGCTGGCCGCCTCAGGACGCCTGCGGGAACTGCAACATAGCTCTGGGCTGGGCATCCAAGTGGGATCCCTTCAGGTGAACCGAGAGGCTATTGCCAATCATGCTGCCCAAGTGGTGGAGAAGATCCGCGCCGACATGACTCGCTCGCTGGAGAAGCTGGGGGTAACAATCCTGAGAGGGCGAGGCAAGTTGGTGGCACCCCAGCAGGTGGAAGTCCAGGAAGAGAAGGGATCCTATACCTACACGGCGCAGGATGTTATTCTTGCTACGGGCTCCCGCCCCTTTGTGCCCCCTGGCATCGAGGTGGATGGCCGGACGGTGTTCACCAGCGACGAGGCGGTGCGGCTGGAGTGGATCCCGGAGCGCCTAGCGATTATCGGCAGTGGCTACATTGGCCAGGAGTTTGCCGACATCTACACTGCCTTGGGATCCCAGCTCATCCTCATCGAAGCCCTGGAGACCCTGATGCCGGCCTTTGACCCCGATATTGCCCGCCTGGCCCAGCGGGTGCTGATTAAGCCCAGGCAAATCCAGACCTACGTGGGGATCACGGCCAAGCAGGTGATCCCTGGCCAGCCAGTAACGATTCACCTCTCCAACGGCGAGACGCTGCAGGTGGATGGCTGCTTGGTGGCTGCCGGTCGGATCCCGGTCTCAGAGGGGCTGGGCTTGGCCAAGCTGGGCATCGACACCGGCAAACGGGGGTTCATCCCCGTCGATAGCCGCATGGCCACCGATTTGCCTCACCTCTGGGCCATTGGGGATGTGACAGGCAAAATGATGTTGGCTCACGCGGCGGCAGCTCAGGGGAGAGTGGCCGTGGAAAACATCTGTGGCCGTACTGCCTACATGGACTACCTTAGCATCCCGGCCGCGGTGTTCACCCACCCGGAAATGGGTTTTGTGGGGCTGACCGAACCTCAGGCCAAGGAGGAAGGCTACAGCGTGGGCACGGTGCGCACCTACTTTGGCGGCAACTCCAAGGCCATTGCTTCGGGAGAGACAGAGGGCATGGTCAAGCTGGTCTTTGACAAGAGCACCGGCCTATTGCTGGGATCCCATATCTTCGGGCCCCATGCGGCGGATTTGATTCACGAGGCAGCTCAGGCCATTGCTCGCCGGGCCACGGTGCGAGAACTGGCCGGCTTGGTGCACGTTCACCCCACCTTGGCAGAGACGCTGGAGGAAGCCTACAAGCGGGCAACTCACGCTCTGGCAGGGCCTTAGCCAACGGCTCGGCAGAGGGTCGCCTGCCTCACTCGGTTTTGTGAGGACTCCGTCCCGCCCGCTCTGCCTCCGGCGGGGTTTACAACCAGGCTGTGAAGGGCCAGGTTCTCAGACGGGCAACCCAGCAAGATCTCCCGGCTCAAAGCGTCAAGAAGACCTTAGGATGGGGGGGAACGCGTGGGAGGAAGTGCTTTTGGTGAGCGAAGCCGAGATTACCCGGGCGGTGCAGGCCCAGTACGAGACGTTCCCCTACCCTCCTATTCCTTACGACCGACCCTTTGAGGGCTTCTCCAGTCTGGGCAGCTACACCTTGGCGCAGTACGCCCGCACCCGTAGGCTGCAAGAGCCCGCAGGAGCCAGGTTTTTGGTGGCAGGGTGTGGCACCGGCTGGGAGGTGCATGGCATTGCCGCCAGCAACCCCGGCTATGGGTCGGTGGTCGGGATCGACATCAGCCGCCCGGCCCTAGAGATTGCCCAAAAGCGAATTAAGCACCACGGCCTACGCAACTGCTCTGTGCAGTACGGGGATCTGCTGGATCCCTCTACTTGGCCCGAAGGCAGCTTCGACATGATCAGCTCCTACGGCGTGATTCACCACACTGCAGATCCGGTGAAGGCTTTGAGCAATCTGGCATCGCGGTTGGCTCCCGATGGGGTGATGGCGCTGATGCTCTACAACCGTTCAGGCCGTTGGCATCTGTACCGCATTCGGCGAGCCTTGGAGTTGTTGGGCATCACCCCACCTGCAACCCCAGAAAAGATCGAATTTGTGCGGCAACTGCTGAAGGGAGCCAGCCCCAATTCCCTTTTGGCCAAGCACGCCAAGGCTCACCAAGAATACTATGGACAAGATGAAAACATTGTCGATAATTTCTTCCATGCCAATGATATTCCTTTCGACATCGGCGAGATTCCCGACTTGCTTGCCCAAGCCGGGCTGGAGTTTATCGATGTAGCCCCCTACTTGGACTATTGGAACGCCAGGCCGTTGATTGCCGCCACCCACCTGGAGTTCCACCGCCGCTACGAGGCCCTCGCTCGCATCGACCAACTGCGGGTCATCGAGTATCTGGAGCCCCTATATCACACGCAAAATCTCTTTTGGTGCTGCCATCAAGGTCAAAAGATAACAACTTGGGATCCCTTTACAGTCGAATTTTTTAAGGGATCCCGCTGGCAACTCAACCCCTTGTTCGTCCGCTATGGCAGCGTGCGCTACTGGGATCAAAAAATCCCCTTTTCAGATCTGTTGGGCAAGCTGGATCCGGCCCAGATCCTGACCCAGAAGATGGATATTTTCTGGCCTATCGCCCGGATCCCTGGCAAGATGATGGCCTCTACCCGCTACCAAGTGGTGGAGCTGCTGCTGCCCTTGGCCAATCAAGCCCGTTCTGGCGCTGAGATCCTGGCTGCCCATGAAGAGAGAGCCGACCACCTTCTCAACCTATTTCGACAGTGGGAAGCAGACCGGTTAGTCCTGCGGGTTGCCTAGCTTCTGGTTATTCCAAACAGTCCAAATCACCAGGGTCAAAGTCTGTTCCATGCTAAGGTTGTATCATGCATGACCGAGGACGGTGCTTCTCCCCAGGCATGTTTGCGCCGGCGGTGCGGAGCACCTCTACTGGGACATCTTCGCCACAGCTTTCCCTGTGAATAGAGCTGGCAGATCTGGATCCCGATCAACATCCCTGACAACCCCAACGCCAGAGCTGGTAGGAGGCAAGGATGGCTGACTACAATCGCGGCATTATGAAGTTCAAGGGGGCAGATAGCCCAATTGTCGTTTTGATCTCGGCAGGAATTGTGGCCGGTGTGGTTTCGGCCCTGATCTGGTGGGCTTTGCACTTTGCTTACGCAGCTTGAGTCTCAGCCCATATCAGAAGCCGAGGTCAGTTTTTCCTACATTGCCAGCCTTCCGAGCAAAGGAGGGGAGTGGGACGAGGCTTTCTTGCAACGCTTGCGGCAGTCTCTTCAGCGTTGGTACCGTGAACACGGGCGGGATCTGCCCTGGCGCCGCACCCGGGATCCCTACGCCATTTGGGTTTCGGAAGTGATGTTACAGCAAACCCAGGTGGCAACAGTTATCCCCTACTTTCAGCGCTGGATGCAAACCCTGCCCGGGATCCCAGCATTGGCGGCAGCCCCCCAGCAGCAGGTGCTGAAACTGTGGGAGGGCCTGGGCTACTATCGGCGGGCCCTGAACTTGCACAAAGCTGCCCAAATTTTGATGCGGGAGCGAAACGGTGAGTTCCCCAGGGATCTGGAGCAGGTGTTGGCTCTGCCGGGGATCGGGCGCACCACGGCTGGCGGCATTCTCAGCGCTGCCTTCGATCAGCCTTTGCCCATTTTGGATGGCAACGTCAAGCGGGTGCTGGCTCGCTTGGTGGCTTTGCAACAGCCTCCGGCCCAGTGTCTGCCCCTGTTGTGGCAGCTTTCCCAGCAATTGTTGGATCCCGTGCAGCCGCGGGCTTTTAACCAAGCCCTGATGGATTTGGGGGCTACCGTCTGTCGTCCCAAAAAGCCTCACTGTGGCCGGTGCCCTTGGCAAGCGGATTGCAGCGCCTACAATCGAGGTCAACACCAACAATTGCCTATGTCTGCACCCCGTGCCTCTCGTCCTCACAAGCAAATCGCGGTTGCCATTGTTCTGCGGGGGAAAGAAATCCTTATCGATCGACGGTTGGAAAGCTCGATGCTCAGTGGGCTGTGGGAGTTTCCCGGAGGGAAAATCGAGCCGGGAGAAACGGCTGCTGAGTGTGTAGTGCGGGAGGTGAAGGAAGAAATCGGCATCGACATCGAGGTGGTCGCACCGCTGGCCACCATCGAACATGCCTACACCCATTTCACCGTTACTCTTATTGCTTTTATCTGCCGCTACCTGGGCGGAGAAGCCCAAGCCCTGCAATGTAGTGAGGTGCGCTGGGTTAGCCCGGCGGAGCTGTCGGAATTTCCCTTCCCAGGGGCCAATCAAAAGTTGTTTCCCCACTTGTATGCTTGGCTGGCAGAGCATGGCAACCCATGATGAACCCACCCAATCCGCCAAATGGCTTAGACCCTTCTGGAACGTTTGCCCCAAGACATTCGATAGGATAGTAGATGTCCTGCTGCCGTGAGCTACGGATATGCTTGTCACTCTGGAAAAAGCTGGGGAGATTCTGGCTAAGGGATCCCACACAGCCATCACAACCACAGATGGCAAGATCGCGCTGGTGCCCAAGGGAAAAGAAACCCTCAAACTGACGGCCAACGAAGCCATTAACCTAATGTTTTACGTCGTCCGCTCCGCTGAACCGGCAGAGACGGTGATGGCCCAACTGGAGGAGGCAGTTGCCAAAGCTCAAGCCCCCGATCCAGCCGAGGAACGGGCCAGAAAATATCGAGAACTTCGTGGCATCTAAACGGATGGGCACTCGTGCCGGTTGGATCCCTTCGCAAACTGGAGAGAGACCCCAAAACAAAGATTAAAAGCAGGAGGAGCTAAGGGCGACGAACTTTCCATTGGTGGTCCACCCCAGCAACATTGGCTCCTGCGGTTGAATGGCCCGTCCGGTGAGAGCACAGCATTGGGCTTGGTGGGCCGTGGCCGGGAAGCTGGCCCGAATATCCTCAGGACTGAGGGTGGCAGCCCCTTGAGAGTGACGCAGGACATAACTCCAAAGAATTTCCCGTATGAGGGCCTGGTAACCCTGATTTCCGGCCAACGCCTTCAGTCGCTGCTTCAGCTCACGTTCCAGCCGAATGCTGGTCACTTCCATCTGGGTCGTGGGAATGGGGGAATGGGCGCGGATGGGCATGCAGGGATCCTCCCTCGAAAAGCCTATACTACTCCTGTAGCATAGCTGGCTTACCGCCTGAGCGGGGATCCCGGCCTGGGTGAGATGGCTCAGGTCAAAATGGTTGCAAGCTGTGCAGTTCTGACCGCTAAGGCAACGTCAGCACCTGAGTGTATGGTTGAGTTGATCCCGTCCCGCCGTCGTGCCTTGGAGCATTTGCTGGCTCGTCTTGGATTCAGGGATCCGGCTTTGCTGGAGCAGCTGCGCTGGGATCTGCTGGATCAGGCCTTGATTCACCCTTCTCTGGATGGCCAGCGGAACAACGATCGGCTGGAGTTGTTGGGGGATTCTGTCCTGCGGATTTTGGTTACGGAATTCTTGTTTCAGTCCTATCCCCATCTGTCGGTGGGAGAGCTGACCGCGATTCGCTCCGACCTGACCAGCGATGCTTACCTGGCAGAACTGGCGGATCTGCAGGGCCTGGATCGCTACCTGGAGGTGGGATCCAGCTCGCAAAACGACTTGGCCGGGCGGGGTCGGCGGCTGGCGGATGCTTTCGAGGCTCTCCTGGGAGCCTTTTATCTCAGTTGGGGTATTTACACGCTGCCCAGGCTGCATCCCTGGCTGGATCCCTACTTACACCGACGAGTGGAGCAATGGTTCCAAGACCCCACTCGGCGCAACCCCAAAGCAGCCCTGCAAGAACTCACCCAACGCCTTTGGGGCAGCCTGCCGGAATACCGCCTGGTGGCCGCCCAGGAACATCCCCCCCATTTCACCATGGAAGTCTGGGGGCAAGGACGGTGCTGGGGTCGCGGTGAAGGTCGCTCAAAAAAGGCTGCGGAAATGGCCGCCGCTGCCCAAGCCTACAAACACTTGCAGTCGGAGCAGACATGAGAGGCAGCCACCGCTACGAGTTGGCCAGTTGGTTGTTTTTGCTGGGGAGTGGCCTGTTTGCGGTGAGCGAGGTGATGACCTTGGGCAGTGACCCCTCTCTGTGGGATCCAGCAGCTCCAGCCTTTCTCAATCTCAAGGTTGTCCAAACCCTGCTGGGGATAGGAGCCAGCCTCCTGTTCGTCGTAGGTAGTGCTCTGTTCATCCTCGATGCCCGTCACCGCTGAGATGTGCACCCTACCCAAAACCACAGCAGCCCTTCTCCGAGAGCAACAGAGGCGAATCAGATGAGAAGCTTGCTAATAAGGACTTCTTCCGGCTACGGGATCCGCAGGCGAGAGACTTTCTTTCTGTGGCAACCCTTCCGGCTCGTTTGACGAGTCATTCGGACGAGAGGAAAAAGATGGCTCTGGGCTGCTCGCGTCGGCAGGATCCATCCCCGGCAAAGCCAAAGAACCAGCAGCCTCGGTGGCCCGAGCATACAGCCTGGCTCGAACCTCTGCCTCCTGCTTGGGCTTCAGATAGAGGTTCTCCAGCAGCACCGCCATACCCGCCACCCACGGGGGGGCGATCACCGCCCCAACAATACCCAACAACTGGGTGCCCCCCAGCACCGCCAGCAACTGATACAAGGGCTTCACCCGCACCGAGGATCCCACCAACAGAGGATCCAACACATAGGTTTCCAGGTTGTGAACGGCAACATATAGGATCAGCACCCACAAAAAAGTCCAGCCCCCCTGCACGATTGCCACCACCAAGGCGGGCAGGGATCCCAGTACTGGCCCAATGAAGGGGATAAGGTTGGTAAACCCGGCGATCACCCCCAGCGCCAGAGCGAACTCCGACAGGCCCAGAAAGCGAAGCGAGACGGTGATCATCACACCCAAAATGGCAGAGACCAGCACCCGCCCCTGAATGTAGCCCCCCATGCGCTGGGCCATCGGGTGTACCTGCTCAGCAAGCCGCTCATTCCAGGGATAAGGAAACAACTCCACCAAGCCTCGCACCAAGTCAGAGCCGCTCACCAGCATGTAGCCGGAAATGAAGAGGGTCAGCACCGTGGTTAGCAGACCACCCAGCAAACCGCGGGTGAAGTCGAAAGACTGCACCAGCACCCGTTGTCCCGAGCGAACTGCCCAGCTCATCAACGACTGAGGATCGAGCAACTGGTTTAAGTAGTCCAGCGCCGCCGGATCCACCCCCGCCAGATCAGCAATCCAGGTGTCCACCAGCAGTTGTAGTCGCTCCAGATAGAAGGGCAACCTCGCTAGCAACCGCTGGGTCTGAGTTACCACCGTTGGGCCAATGAGCAGAGCCAAGCCGGCAATCCCGGCAATTAAGCTCAAATACACCAGCACAACCCCCAGCCAGCGGGGGATGCGTAATCGCTCGGCCAGATCCACCAGGGGAGCCAGCGCTGCCGCCACCACCACCGCGATCATCACCGTCAGCACCAAGCTGCGCAGTTGCCACAGCAGCAACAACAGCATCCCTGTGGCCACCACCAGGGCTACAGAGGATACGGAGATGGTCAGTTGTCTTCGGCTCATCACTTGGCTGGGTTCTCTTCAGGGGGGCGTTCAAGCCCCCCTAGGTAACAGATGGCTCTACCATCCTGGCCTGGCTTGGACGAACTTGCCAAATGCTCCTGGGCAAAGACCCCAAACCCAGCGCTTCAGATCCTCAGCAAAAACCCCGCCAGAGCTGAGCTACCGCAACAGTTCCCTCCGCACCGCTTCTACATATTCCAGCAGCCCCGGGGATCCCCCGCCCGAAACCTGCCACAACATCAAAGCGCTACCCAAATCGGAAGCGGCACCAGCCCTATCCTCTCCCTGGTAAGCGCGCGCCATACCGCGGTGGTAGTAACCTTCAGCCCGCTGGGGCTGCACCTCGATAGCCCGGCTGAAATCCTGAACGGCCAAATTGAAGTCGCAGATGCTGGCCCACATCAGGCCGCGATGGACATAGGCCTCGAAAAGATCGGCAGCACTTTGATTTTGCTTGGCCAGCTCAATCGCCAGATGCGACACATCAAACGCCGATTCCAGATGGCCTTGTTCGGCCCAGATGCGAGAGCGGATCAAGTGCAGTTGCGGGTTGTGATAGGCAATCCGATCCAGGGGAGACAAGGTTGCCAGAGCCTGCTCAGGTTCTTGCAAACGCTCGTGTTGGATTTTGGCCTTGAGCAAATAGGCTTCAGCCAGATAGGGATCCAAAGCAATAGCAATATCCAGATCCCGCAGAGCGGAGCGCATCAGGTAAGCAATGGCAGAAGCATGCTCCGGCTGCGGTAAAGCAGCAGGATCCTCCTGAGACTGACGCCAGAAGTATTGCGCCCGTTGCAGATAAAGTTGCGCATTTCCCGGCTCCTGCTGGATGAATTGGGTTAGCAGCGCCAGCTCATTGGGAACATCCGCCTGAGCAGAGAATGGAGAAAGGGTAGGATCCTGACGCCGAGGCCGTGCCGACAGGGCAGGGCTTGAGCTGGAACGGCCAACAACCCCGGCGGGCTGGGGATCTGCCTGTTGCGCAAGCCATTGATAGACCTGCTGCTGGTGAGCGAGAGAGCGCTGCTCAAGCTGTTGTACCCGTTCTTGCAGTTGGGCTTGCCGCCTGAGCCAAGATTCAGAACCTGGTTCATCTTCAAACAAGGCCTGGGATGAGGGCAGGGAGTGCTCCCAAGCTTGTAGAGAAACCTCAGTGACAGGACTCTGGCTCTTACGAGATGAGGTCAACCAGCCACCTTCGCCAATCAAAAACGGCAATGACAGCAAACCCAACAAAGCCGAGCCGGAGAACAAAAGACTGGGCTTAAGCATGGATCCCACCCCTTGAAATAGCTTAGAAGTAAAGAGTTGCCTCTAAACTAGTTCGCCGCAGCCGCAGTGTCCAGAGTTTCGGCGATGCTTGCCCTGAGCCAAAACTCAGAAACTCTCCCCTAGGGGATTCTGCCACCCGCCAGATCCACCAACTCCACGCGGCGATTCTTCGCCCGGCCTTCCTCAGTGGTGTTGCTGGCCACAGGAGCAGAGAACCCCACACCAACCGGATAGAGTCGACGTTGCTCGATGCCAAGCTGAACCAAGCGGTTGACCACAGCTTCAGCCCGGCGCCGCGAGAGACCTAGGTTGTAGTCGAAGCTACCGGTTGCATCGGTATGACCGACCACGAGGATGCTGAGGTCGGTGCGCTCGCGCATCAGCTTGGCGATCTCGGCAAGGGTGGGCTCGGCAGCCGCTTCAATCTGATCCGAGTCATAGGCAAAGAGAATGCCGTAGAGGGCGATCCGGCCATCGCGGCTGATGGCTTGATTGATCTCGCCGCTTGTGATGCTTTCAACCAGCTCCAGGCGTTGCTGGCGGGGCTTGACATCGACGACATCCACTCGCCCCAGAGTAATCCCGGTCGGGATCTGCCCACTGCCGCGGGTGATCTCCCAGTCATCGGTATTGACCACAAAGTAGGCGCTCACGAATCGCTCATCGCCTTCGGGGGACTTGCCACGTGCGGCTAAATAGGCAGCAGTGTTTTCTCTGGCGTTTTGAAACGGCCACTGGGCCCGTTCTTCCGGCGTGCTGTAGGTGCCCTTCATATCCAGGATCTCGTCAGCAATCTGGTTGTTGTAGCCGAGGGTCTCAATCTCCTCCCCCAAGCCGGAGAAGAGGATCTCAAAGCCAGACTCTTTCAGTTCGGTTTCGTAGTTGAGCAGTGCCTCGAGAGGGACAACCCGCTCCGGCAGTCGGTAATAGGTCGTGATACGACGCCCCTCGACAGTTTGAGACCGATAGGGCTGCACAGCTCCCATCGCGCCACTGAAGACGATTTTTTCAAGGGCTAACTTAAAGCGGTCGTAATCGGCCCGCGATTGAAACACAATGCTGGATCCTGCGAAGCGCTTAAGCCCTGGGGGATCCGCTGTCCCTGGCAGATCGGCCCGAGCTGGCCCCGCCTGGACAAGCAGCGCTGTTAGCACAGCGAAGGCAAAACGCTGTAAATCTGCGCGAAAAGACATAGCCACTCCCTAGTTTTTCCAAAATCTTTACGGGGCCAATGCCTAGAAGCTTAGCTCAGAAATGCAAAGGGATTAAGGGCAAACCTTTCTTTTAGTGTGTTAGTTTACGAACCATTGTTAGTACTTAGGATATGAAGCACTTAAAAATTAAGAGAAAATGCTAACCCGTAGTCGAGCTGAATATTCGAGACAATGCTCTGGCGCTCCCAGCTACCAAGGCGAACTCAAAAAGCGTTCATAAGCATTCATACCCTTTGTAACAGATTGCAAGCAAACCTTCACAAACAGATCACTGCACCTGAGCCAGAGTTAGATTTTCTACAGGAGGCGAGTGACTATGAGACAAGACTACACCCACATTGCCGTCATCCTCGACCGCACCGGCTCGATGGCAGTCATCCGAGACGACACCATTGGCGGATTCAATACCTTTCTGCAGCAGCAAAAAGCAGAACCGGGAAGTGCCACCCTTACCTTGGTTCAGTTCGACTCCCAGGATCCCTATGAAGTCATTCACCGCTTCAAGCCAATTGCCGAGGTCCCTGAGCTGACCCGCGAGACCTACGTGCCGCGAGCTTCTACTCCCTTGCTGGATGCCATGGGGCGCGGCATCATCGACCTAGAAAAGAGCCTCAGCGAACTCAGCGAGGCAGATCGCCCGGCCAAGGTTGTGATGGTTGTGGTAACCGATGGGCAAGAGAATGCCAGTCGCGAGTTCCGCAAAGAGCAAATTGAGAAGATGATCAAGGAAAAAACCGAGAAGGAGAGCTGGCAGTTTGTCTTCTTAAGCGCCGATCTGGCTGCCATTGGGGATGCCCAAACCGTTGGCTTCGCTCCCAGCGCGTCCTTGCTATATCAGAAGTCTAAATTGGGCAGCGCAGGAGCGTGGACTTCTCTCTCTCGGCGCACCTCCGAGTACCGATTGGCTGTTCGCCAGAGGCTTATGTTCCTTGATGAAGACCGACAGCATCCCGACGATCCGAACAAGGGCAAGGAAGAAAGCTAATCCCTCTGCGGATAGGGCTTTGTGGGCAGGTTGACACGGGAAGCCCCTCGGATCCAGGGAAAGGGGAAGTATCGCAATGACCTCTGGGCCAGGGGGGATCCCTTCAGCGCCGTCGTCTGGAGCAGCGACGCAGTAACCAACTGGCGGCGGCCCGGTCGCCTTCATCCCACGCCAACCGCTCCACGGCCACCATCACCATCGAGGTGATTACAGCTTCACTTAAATGGCGAGAACGCAAGTGCTGCACGGCTGAAGTGGCGGCCTCTAGGTCGCGTCTGCGGATGGCGCGGAGCAGCTCATCAGACATAGACCAAGTCAACGAGCCTCACTTCCTTTCTGCCCCCTTTCTACCCCAAGAGCCAAAAATTTCCCTTTTCCTTCACCTGCTTGTCAGATAATGCAAAAGTTCGTCTTACTCTCACGAAATATCTCACAAAATGTCTTAGGAATTGTTATACTTTTTGCCCCTGAGCCGACCAGGCATGTTAGGCAGCAGGAAGAGCCACAGGAGAGCACGGGATCCCTTGGATAAGCCGCTCCATTTCCGCTTGCAAATCTTGGGTGAGGGCTTGTACGGCTTGTCGGCGGTTGGCCTGGTAGGCGGGCCAGCGTTCGGAAACCGAGAGGGGATCCCCAATGCTGAAACGCGCCAGGCGGGGGCCCAAGCGGGGGGGAGCAGTTCCGACGGGATTTTCTCCTTTGATCCAAGCCAGCAGACTCCAGAGGCGCAGGGCGGTTTCCGCCAACTCGTCTAGACTTAGACTGGGCTGCTCGGGCATGGGGCGCACCGCAAACACCATCAAGGTTTCCGCCAAGCGCATGTGCCAGAGGTGAAAACTGGCCTCAGCAGCCACTCGATTGGCCAGCCCCCTTTCCAAAGCCGAGAGAGCAGCAATATCGGCAATATCTTCGCGGTAGATCCAGGCCCAGCCCGCCTGTTCGATGCGGTGCCGCCGCTCGATGAAGTCTCCTTGAGGCTCTAGGCCGAAATGTTGCTCGGCCACCCGCAGGGCCAGATCTGACAAGCTTTGAAGACGCGCCAACAGATCCCCCTCTTTAACTTGGGCTCTATCTGCAGCAGGAAGAGCAGGGGCATAGAAGCGCTCATAGAAGGTCTGCATGACCTGGAGCAGGTGTTCTCCCAAGCGAAGGATACGGGCCAGCAAAAAGGCTTGACCGGCGTGAGCCGAGCGCGTGGGCGGCAGCTTACAATCGGCCTCCATGCGGCTGAGCAATCTATTCAGAGCGGCACTGGGATCCCTCAGGTAAGAATAGCGAAGGCCCACCGGCAGGATCAGCACCTGCTCTGGCCGTCCCGCCTTGTGCAGATCCTCCACCGCCCAAAAGCTCATCTGGGCTACCCCCGGCTCCAACGGGTTGAGAAGACTGCTCATGCCGTTGATCGTCCCTTCTGGAGCTACCGCCAGCGGATATTGGCCCGATACAAACTGCTCACGAGAACTTTTTAGCCCTGCCCGATCCAGACGGCCTCGCAAAATCGGGATCCCGCCCAAGCGCGGCAAGCCCCAACGGGCAACGGATCCCAGCCACAGAGGTAGGCCGCGGTCGTAGACAAACAAAACGTGGGGCCGGCCCCGAAAGCGGATCCCCTGGCGTTGGGCCACCTGCGGCAGGAGATGGGCGAACAAGTACATCAAGCAGGGGGGATCATCGAGGGTCGGGTGTCGAAACGCCACCAACAGGCGAATCTTGCCCGCCTCAAACTGCTGATAAAGCTGAGCCAAACGCTCTCCCCCCTCCACTTCAACGCGAGGGATCCCTTTGGTCCATCGCAACCAAAAGGGCAAGCCTGCTTGAGCAAAACGAACGACCCAAGGCGTCAATCGCGGTGGCAAAAACTTGAGGGGTGGCTGAACCTTCTGTTGCATAGGGATCCTTATCTAGGGTCAGAAAGAGGGTGAACCTAGGCTTTGGATCCCATCTTAAAGAGGGCAAAGCGGGAAGAAAGCTGCGCAGTGACAGTTCGTCAACTGGATCCCTTCTCCTCACTCCCGGCCCGGCAGCGGCTCAAGCCCCAGCAGTTTTTTTCCGGCGACCGCGAGTCGCTTTGGGGGAAGCTTCTTTACTTGGGGTTGACTCCTCCACCACCTGGCCGTTTAGCACTTGCTTGAGGTGAATGTGCTTGTAACCTAGCTGAATCTCGAACTCATCCCCGGGTTTGAGATTCATTTTTTCGGTGTAGGCCGACCCAATGATCAACTGCCCATTTTTGTGAACGCTGACCCGAAAGGTTGGCTCACGACCGCGCTTGTCCCGGCTGGAACTTGGGCTGAGACTCAGACCTTTTGCCGCCAGCACCGCGTCATAGAACTCATTCAAGTTGACGCGAAGCTTGTTGGTCTTGGTCATGGTTACATAGCCACATCGCTTTGCCGTTTCTCGGCGTGGAAGATGACCCAACGCTTCGACCTTCTGGAGCAGAGCCTTCCCGGTTAAAGGTTGTGGTGGTATATCTGACATTTTTTAATGTCCTACATCCTTCTCTTAAGATCATACCCTTGTGATGTACTCCTGCAACCGAAAGTCTGAGACTTTTTTGAAGACAGGTTTTTCTCTTGTTCCTTGAGCCAGCAGCTCCGAAGGAAAAACCTCGTCTCCCTCAAGAGGTGTTCCTGCCCTTGCCAAAAGGTGATGGGGGCAAAAAGAACTCAAGCCCTGAAGAGTGCTGGGGCTTTTGTGGATGGAGCTGACAAAAGATCGCCTTGGGGGTAGTACCGCGGTGTAGATCCGACTCACCGCTTTCTACAGCCTCATCCCCACTCGTCGGCTGCCCCAAACTCTGATCACAGCCAGAAAACAGGCTCGACTTTCCAAAAAACCGCCGCTGAGATGGTGATTGCCTTGCGCAAATCGGTCGAAAAGACAGCCAGAGCGGTGTGAAGCTGGATGCCATCAGACCTAGGCCAGCAGGCATTTTTATCTCTTGGCAGAGGCCGGCTACATCTGAGTAATGGCTGAGGGATCCCCTCTTCGGCACTTCTTCAGATGGGAGCGCAGTGAGCGCGAGTTGCCCAAAGCAAGTTATTCATTCAGGATCCACTCGATTGGCTGCCGCTGAGACAACGATGAGTGGCAAGCTCACCAGCAAACAAAAGCCCCATTGCTCCCAAGACAGGGGTGCTGTGTCGAAGATAATGTTGAACAGGCTCCACTGGCTGAAGAGGATCTGCAGCAGGATGGCCGCCCCAATGCCGATGGCAATGGCTGCTGTATCCATGAGGCGCTCATGGCGCTCCAATTGGCTGGCACGTCCACGGCCCAACAGGGTAGGAATGGCCTGGCTGAGGCTGAGCAAGTAGAAGATGCGCCCGATCACCAACGCTTGGATGGCCATGGTGCGGGCCAGGTTAAGGTTGCCGGTGGTTTGTTCGATGTATTCAAAAACCCCGAAGATCAAGATCCAGTTGAACACGGACACCAGCAGGATGCGCTGCAGCAGCCTAGGAGAGAGCAAGTTGGCCTCCGGATCCCGCGGTGGGCGAGTCATCTCTCGGCCTGTGCTCGGCTCAAAGGCAAGAGGCACCGTCATGGTGATGGAGTTGATCATGTTTAGCCACAGCACTTGAATGGCCAGAATGGGGAGCTCGCGGTTGAGCAGCACGCTGAGGAGAATCGTCATCGATTCCCCCCCCGTTCACCGGCAGGATGAAGGCAATGGCTTTGAGCAGGTTGTTGTAAACCGTGCGCCCCTCCTCAACGGCTGCCTCAATGGAGGCGAAGTTGTCATCGGTCAGGATCATGTCGGCAGCAGCTTTGGCCACTTCGGTGCCGCCTCGCCCCATGGCAATCCCCACATCTGCTTGCTTTGGGGCCGGAGCGTCGTTGACGCCATCGCCGGTCATGGCCACGATCTGCCCCCGCGCTTGCAGAGCTTCCACCAGGCGCAGCTTTTGCTCTGGCACCACCCGTGCGAAGACGGATCCCTCATTGGCGGCTGTAACAAACTTCTCGGGGCTGAGCCGCTCCAGATCCTGGCCGCTATAGGCTTTGACTGGTTTGCCACCGCCCAAGCCCATCTGCTCGGCAATGGCCTGAGCCGTGAGCATGTGGTCGCCGGTGATCATCTTCACCTGCATCCCAGCCGTTTGACAGGAACGCACGGCGGCAATGGCCTCTGGCCGCGGCGAGTCAATCATCCCCTGCAAGCCCAAGAAAATCAGCCCTTCCTCTAGATCTGAGTGATCCACCTGAGTTTGGCTGCTGGGGACGGTTTTACCGCAAGGACTTTTTGATTGCGCCTTATTATTTACTTCAATGGGCCGGGTAGTTGACTCAGTTAGGTCAAGCGTGCTACCCTGGCGCGGACTATCGGCTTGCAAGAAGGGGACTATGCCCGGAAGGTTGGTCTATAAACTAGGTGAACACCGCCTCAAGGTGTTGGTCATCAACCCTGAGAAAGGCTCAAGGAGGCGGATGTATAAATCGATACCGATTCTAAGCCGTTGCCTAGAGCGGACTGGTAGGCTTCTCGGCTTAGACCGGGCAACTGAGGACGACATAAAGGTAGTTAAGCAAATTAAGGTAGGTGGAGAAGCATCCGAGGAAGAAGGAGGTCAACCCCCACCAGAAGAAGGTGAGGAAGGGGGAGAAACTGAAACCCGCGAGATTATCTATTACCGGCTTGGGAGCTGGAGGGCCGATAGGATAATACTGGTCTATAAGAAGTACATAGAGGAGTCGGGAGGAGAAGAAGGGGGGCAACAACAAGGAGGAGAAGGGGAAGGAGCAGAGAGAGAGAGAAGATACAAGCTAAAAAGGCTCTACATCCCCATCCCAAGTTGGGCGCCAAACTACGTGGTGCTCCCGACTCTGTTTTCCAAAGCAGAAGCGGCAGGCCTAGAACTTGTAGGAGCCTATCGCCACGGCTACATGATCCCTGCACCCGGTCAATTGGGCAAAGGCCAGAACTCGCAGCCCCTGCAGCGCCAAGGCCTACCTGCTGGCGAATCGGCTCTGCTTCCAAGGGCTGGATCTCCCCTTGGGATCCCATCTGGCTGCAGCAGCGCAGCAAGAGAGCTTCTGCGGATCCCTTGACGTAAATGCAATGCTCCTCCGGCCCCAATCTGTGTAAGGTAGCCATGTACTGAAACTGGGATTCAAAGGGGAGGGTATCTAGGCGAGGGCGGCAGCGCTGCAGATCTTCTCGATCCAAGCCCCCTTTCTGAGCCGCCACAAGCAGAGCCGCCTCGGTGGGATCCCCTACCACCTCCCACTGGCCGTTGTCTTTGGGTTGCAGACGGGTGTCATTGCAGAGGCAGCCGGCCAAGAGACAAGCCTGTAACGCCAGCAGCCGCTCCACTTCCACTGGATCACCCCCCTCCTGGGCCAGGATTTGTCCCTGAGGACTGTAGCCACTGCCCGTAACTTGGTAGAGCTGGGATCCGGCGTAGATGGCCTGCACCGTCATCTGGTTTTCCGTGAGGGTGCCGGTTTTGTCAGAGCAAATTACCGTAGCGCTGCCCAGGGTCTCCACCGCCGGCAGCTTGCGGATAATGGCGTGGCGTTTTGCCATGCGGGAAACCCCAATCGCCAAGGTTACAGTGACTACCGCCGGCAAGCCTTCGGGGATAGCACTCACCGCCAGCGCCACTGCCGCCTCAAAGACACTGGCCGCCCCCTGTCCCTGAGCCAATCCCACCAAAAAGGTGAGCCCGGCCAAGCTGAGGATGATCCTGAGCAGCATGAGGCTGAATTCCTCGAACTTGCGTGTTAGGGGAGTTTGCAGGGATCCCCTTTCCTCGATCAGCTCAGAAATGCGGCCCGTCTGGGTTTGGTTGCCGATGGCCACCACCACTCCTGCCCCTTGGCCGAAGGTGACGAAGCTGCCGGCGTAGGCCATGTTCTGGCGGTCCGCAAGAGAAGTCTCCTCTGGCAGGGATCCCAGCCGTTTTTCCACCGGCACCGACTCCCCTGTCAGGGCCGATTCATCCACCTGTTAAGTTGCGCACGCTTAGCAAGCGCAGGTCGGCGGGCACCTTATCTCCCGAGCTCAAGAGCACCACATCCCCCGGCACCAGCTCCCGCGAGGGCACCCGCAGTTTTTGCCCCTCCCGGATGACAGTAACCTCCGTCACCACCGACCGAGCCAGAGCGGCAATCGCTTCCTCCGCTTTGGACTCTTGGATGTAGCCGATGAGGGCGTTGATCACCACCACCGCCCAGATCACGATGGCATTGCGCCAGGATCCCAAGAACGCCTTGACCGCCCCGGCAACCATCAAGATGTAGAGCAAGGATTGGTTGAACTGCTGCAGAAACTTCACCCAGGCCGGGGTAGCTGCCTTGGCCTTTAGCTCGTTGGGGCCATATTGCTTCTGCCGCTGGATCACCTCAGCCTGAGATAGACCCCGCTCCAAAAGCGCTGCCAGAGGCAGTTCCTCTGCAACAATTTGGCGGGCAACATCCTCTTCGGGCAGAGCGTGCCAGGGAGCAACCGGCAATGAGCCAGCAGGGATGGATTTTGCCATCGTGATGAAGGTCTCCAGTTGAATCGCAACAGAACTTGAAGGCCAGCCGTGAACCCAGCGGCAAATCCTTCGTACAGTCCACAGCCTAGCGGATGCTGCTCATCCTCCGAGATGCCACTGCTGCCACCAGCGTCAACAAAGCCTAAGTCCCAGGCTAAGATTTGCCTCAAATTCTCGACAGCTTGAAAAAATGGCTATATTCTTATCGGGTGTTATGATTACGCTTGTTTCCCAGCTGCAGCTCCTGAAGGCTGGCAATCTGCAGAGTCTTCTACGGATTGCCAGTTCGGGGTTGTTGGCTGTCATTTAACAGGTTCTTCCGCATTAAACTAAACAGCTTCTTGAGCTCAAGTTCAGTTCTGTTTGAGGAAACTGCTGTGTCAACGACTACTAAGCCAATGGAACTCAAAACCCAATCCCCACCCGCCTCCACCCAAACGAACGGGCGCCCTGGCGTCGAGGGATCCATCTCCAGAACTTCGCAACCTGTCATTCACCATCAAATTGTTGTAGTGGGAGGAGGGGCTGCCGGCATCAGCGCAGCGGCCCAGTTGCTGGAGCGCAAGCGTAACCTCGACATCGCGATCATCGAGCCATCCGACAAGCATGACTATCAGCCGGGCTGGACGCTGGTGGGCGGGGGCATTGCACCGCTAGCTAAGTTTGTTCGCGATGAAAAAACCGTGATCCCCAAAGGAGCTAAGTGGATCCAAGCGCGAGTCGCGGAGCTAGATCCGGATCACAACCGCGTGATCACGGAGAGCGGGCAGATCATCGAATATGATTACCTCATCGTTGCCCCAGGGATCCAAATCGACTGGCACTTGATCGAGGGCTTGCCGGAGGCGCTGGGCAAAGGAGGAGTAACCAGCAACTACTCCAAGGACTACGCCCCCTACACTTGGGAGACCATCCGCAACTTCAAGGGGGGAACAGCCATCTTCACGTACCCGGCTACCCCAATCAAGTGCGGTGGCGCCCCCCAAAAAATCATGTACCTGGCCGACGATGTTTTCAAAAGCAAGAGCGGCGTCGGGGTCAACACCAAGGTTCTCTTCTGCACAGCCACTCCCACTCTCTTTGCCGTGCCGGAGTACAGCGCCGCCCTGGAGAAGGTGGTAGAGCGGCGAGGGATCCAGGTGAAATTCAAGCACAACCTCAAAGCCATCCGGCCTGAGACTCAGGAAGCCATCTTTGAAGTCACCACCGACAATGGCAAAGAAGAGGTGAGCCTGCACTACGACATGATCCACGTGGCTCCGCCCATGAGCGCTCCGGACTTTGTCAAGCGCAGCCCCCTGGCCGGGCCGGGAGGATGGGTGGATGTGGATAAGGCAACGCTGCAGCACACCCGCTACCCCAACGTGTTTTCCTTGGGAGATGCCTCTTCTCTGCCAACGTCCAAAACGGCGGCTGCCGCCCGCAAGCAAGCGCCGGTACTGGCGGAAAACCTCTTGGCCGCCATGCAGTCGAAGCCGCTAGTGGCCCGCTACGACGGCTACACCTGCTGCCCCTTGATTACGGGCTACAACTCCCTGATCATGGCTGAGTTTGCCTACAATGCAAAGCTAGCTCCCTCCTTCCCCCTGGACCCAACGCGGGAGCGCTACTCCATGTACCTAGCCAAGGTGCATCTATTACCCTGGCTCTATTGGAACCGCATGCTCAAGGGCAAAAAGTTTGAGGCAGACATCTTCAAGCCCATCAACAAGCTGGTGCACCGCTACTAGGGCTTTCTATCCCCTCACTCCCCAGCCCCTCTCCCTTTGGGAGGGGGGAGTTTTTTACAGGCAAGCTTTGAACTTTTTCAATACCGCCCGATCCAGCATCAGCAGCGCCGCACGTAGGCCACCTGAGTAGCCCCAAAAAAAGCCCACTGGCAGATGACCCTTGGGCGCTGCCAGACGGGTTGTGAGCTCCCCATACCCCAGCCAGCGGCCCTGCACCTGCCAGCCGACTCTTTCCCCCATGCAGTCTTCGCGGGGCAAGGCTAAGAAGGAGCCCGAACGGATCCCTCCTCTTCCCTCCGGGTCACACTCCTGCCAAAGCTGCTTCTGGACGGTAAAGCCAAAGCGCCCATGGCTGGCCCGCACCCACAGTTGGTCAATCAGCCGCAGCATGGGGCAGGGGAAGGCCTGAACATCCTTGGGATCAAAAAAGCCCACTTGCGAGCGCCCAGCAAGCTTCAGCATCAGGGCTGTCGTCCAGCGATCCGCCTCCCCCCACTGCCCCGCTCGCAGCCGATCCCACAGACCTTGCAAGGCAGGGGCTGCTTCCCCCACCCACTCTGGCCAAGAGAGAGTTCCGGGCAGGGATCCCCCCTTCCCTCTCTCCTCTGGACAGACCTCAGGAAAAATCAGGGATCCGGATCCCTCTTCTCTTCCAGCTTTTTTGGCAGTGGCAGGGGTGGGAGGTGCCACCAGTTGCTCTAGCTCTTCCGCCGAGTGCCGGGACAGGAGCTGTTCCAGCTCGTCTTGGGGTTGTGGAGGCTGGGCCAAGATCTGCTCCAGCTCCCTCAGCTCTTGGGTGCGGATGGCTGGCTCAAAAGCAACCGGCTTCCTCCCTTGTTGAGAGGCTTCTGCCGGTAACAGTGCCAGCCACTCGGCCATGGTTTGCGGGCGCTCTTCTGGGTGGAGAGCCATCCCTTTGAGAATGGCAGCCTCCACAACCTCGGGAATGTTGGGGTTAAGGCTGCGAGGGGTATCCAACTGGCGGCCTGTGGCCCGCACTGGCGCACACATAGGCACCATCCCCGTCAGCGCCGTGTAGAGGGTTGCTGCCAAGGCGTAGACATCGGTGAAGGCGCCGCGGCGGCGCAAGCTGTCGTATTGCTCTAGAGGAGCATAGCCATCGGTGCCGTAGGAGGTGTGGCGTTGGATCAGACCTTGGGTGTAGCCGCGAGCTAGGCCAAAGTCGATCAAAACTGCCTGCCCGGATCCCTCCCGCACCATGATGTTGGATGGCTTCACATCCCGATGCAGGATCCCCTGTTCGTGCAAGGCCATCAGGGCAGATCCCACCTCCCGCGTCAGGCGCAGGGCTTCCGGCAGGGGCAACGGCCCTTTTTGCCGCAGAAGCTGGTGCAGAGTCTGGCCGCGGATGTACTCCATCACAATACACCAGCGCTCCTGCTCCCAGATCACTTCTTCCACCTTCACCACATGGGGATGGTGGCAGCGGGCCAGTTGCAGCGCCTCGTTCATGAAGTTCTGCTGGAAGCGGGGATATTCGGGATCCCGACTGATGCTGTCGCTTAAAACTTTGATGACCACCTGGTCGGCACGGACGTTATCCCAGGCCCGGTAGGTAATGCCGAAGCCCCCCTCTCCTAAGATGGCCTCAATGCGGTAGCGCCCCCCCTGTAGTCTTTCGCCGACTGCCCAAGCCATACCTGACCCCCGCCTCTAGGGCCATTGTGTCACGGGGATCAGTAAATTGACGGCACATAAAACTGCTTAGAAGTCTACGGGCAGCACTCCCGTCTTCACCTGGAAGGTGCGTGCCTGTCCATTTCGGATGACCCGCAGCGTCAGCGTATTGCCCACCCCAGCGGCTTCCACCAACTGCTGCACCTGCTCGGCATCGCGGATGGCCTGCCCATTGATTTCAGTGATCACATCCCCCTCCCGCAAGCCAATCTCCTCAGCCGGGGATCCCGAAATCACCTGCCCGATCAAGACCCCTTCTTCCACTGTCAGCGTGGTGGGACGAGCGGGGTCGCGGTTGAGGCGCGCCACAATGTCAGGGTTGAGGGTGATCATGCGAATGCCCAAGAAGGCGTGTTCTACCCGACCGTCACGGATCAGTTGCTCGGCAATGTCCATGGCGCGGTTGATGGGGATGGCAAAGCCCACACTCTGGGCCCGCTGGAAGATGGCCGTATTCACCCCAATCACGCGGCCTTCCGCATCCAGCAGTGGGCCACCCGAGTTGCCGGGGTTAATGGCCGCATCCGTTTGCAGGAAAGTCACCCGCTTGTTGACAGCCCCAATTTGCCCGGAGGAGCGCCCAACAGCACTGATGATCCCGGCAGTCACGGTATTGTCTAGGCCCAGCGGGTTGCCAATGGCAATAGCCCAATCCCCTGGTCGCACCAAGTCAGAGTTACCCAGGGTAACCGTGGGCAGATTCTCCCCCTCAATTTTGATCACTGCGATATCGGTAACCGGATCTGAGCCCTTCACCTCTCCTTCAAAGGTGCGCCCATCCAGCAGATGAACCCTGACTCGCTCGCTGCCTTCCACCACATGGGCGTTGGTGAGGATCAGGCCACTGGCGTCGATGATAAAGCCCGATCCGGTGCCTTCTTGCCGAAACTCCTGCGGCAACTGCGGTAGTTGATCCCCAAAGAAGCGGCGAAACAGGGGCTGGTTGAACAGTTCTGGGTTGACCCCCCTCGACACGGTGCGGGTGGCATCGATGCGCACCACCGCTGGGCCGACCTTTTGGGCGACTGCAGCAATAAAATTAGAAGGCCGGACGGCATCGGCGGGAGGGGCAGAATTCGCAGCCTCAGGGCGGGGCTCAGACCAGGGCAAAAGGGATCCTACTCCCTCACCGGCCCGTTGCGTCCAAGTGACCAGAGGAGTTTGCTGTAACCACTCCTGCCCCGATCGAGACGATAGCCAGACCCCACCCGCGACGCCTCCACCAAACAGAGCCATCGCCAAAAGTGTGTGCCGTAGAATCCGCGCCATGATCCCTCCCAAAGCTAAGCCGTATCGCCAAGACTCAAAAGGCGTGAACCAGCTCCCTGACTTACGCCGTCGAAACTCAGTTCACTCCTGGCCTATTCTACCTATTTTTACTCTTCCTTTCGGATTTCGGGGTATGTGTGTTCACCTTAGCAAATCTTGCGGGCAAAGGCAGTGCTCGAAACACCCAAAATGATCGGGGATCCGAGCGAGCTCCATTCCTCCGAGCCGCAAGGGTGGGATCTGTGGCAGCGCCACCGCGCCTGGATGCAGTTGGCCTTGCGAGAAGCTGAGCAAGCGGGAGAAGCCGGAGAGGTTCCGGTGGCAGCTCTGGTGGTCGGGCCAGGGGAAGAGCTGTTGGCCCTGAGCAGTAACCGGCGGGAACGGGATCGGGATCCCACGGCCCATGCGGAGATTCTGGCCCTACGGCAGGCAGGGCAGCGCTTGGGCGATTGGCAGCTGCAGGGCTGTCGGCTGTACGTCACGCTTGAGCCTTGCCCCATGTGTGCGGGGGCAATCAGCCAATCGCGGCTGGCCCAGGTAATCTACGGCGCCGATGATCCCAAGGCCGGAGCACTGCGCAGCGTGCTCAATTTGCCAGCTTCTGCCGCCAGCTTCCATTGCCCGGAGGTCATCGGCGGAGTCTGCGAGGCCGAGTGTCGCCGCCTATTGCAGCAGTGGTTTTGCCACCGGCGCGGGATCCCCTCTGAGCCGGCTGAATCCTGACCGAGGGACTGGGGGCGGAAAATTCTGGGTTGAAGTCGTGCATCTGCAGGATGTTTTTGATACTGTCATAACGGGTTCGGCTGGCCCTTGCCCGGGATCCCGCACCAGCCTCAAAAAAGGCTTTCCGAGTGCGGGATCTCTTGAGCCCAACGGTGGCCGCTTGGGTTGTTGAGGGTGCGTCGGCCCTATGCCTGGATTCTCAAAACCCGACTTGTCCGGGATCCCTCGCCGGCTGTGATACTCTTTCCCAGAGGATTGGTGTGTGACTATTACCCTCTCCTTCTCTCCTCCGCCATCAGCCTCGATTAGAGGTATTGCCCTCCTGGTTTGGGCTTGGCTGTGCTTAACTTTTCCGGTGCAGGCACGGGTGCTGCTGCGGGTAGGTATTGCCGTCAACAAGCCCCAGGTCACCGTCGGCAGCTCTACCGGAGCCCGCCTATTGAATGCCCAGGGACAGCCGCTGGCAGAGGTGCAGGCCATGCAACCGCTGCAGGCCAGCCGTTCGGGTTCAGCAGTCAGTTTGGCCGGCCAACAGGGAGAACGTCTTTACCTACAGCCCACCACCTCCGATGGGTTAGTGTTTATCGACCAGAATTGGTACCGTGGCTTGGTGGAGTTGATCCCCGGCGAGCGTGGGGTGATTGCCATCAACCAAGTTGGCTTGGAAGACTACGTTTCCAGCGTAGTGGGCAGCGAGATGGGACACCGTTTTCCCATGGAGGCTCTCAAAGCCCAAGCCGTGGCCTCCCGCACCTATGCCCTCTACCACCGCAGTCGCCGTTCCCAGCAGCCTTTTGACTTAGGAAACGGGATTGATTGGCAGGTTTACAAGGGGGTAGCTGCCGAATCCAGCCGTACCCAAGCGGCTGCCCGTGAGACCGCCGGGCAGGTTCTCATCCACCAGGGGCAGTTGATCAATGCGGTTTTCCACTCCTCTGCGGGGGGACATACAGATGATGCAGGCAATGTCTGGTTAGAATCGCGGCCCTACTTGCAGGGGGTGCCCGATTTCGATCACCACTCACCGGTGTTTAGCTGGACGGCCACCGTTCCTGCCCAACAGATTCAGCAATTGGCTGCCGGGATCGGTGCCATTCGTTCTGTGGAGGTACTGCGCAGCTCCCCGTGGGGACGGGCAATCACGGTGCGCTTGACGGGATCCCAAGGGATCAAAGATCTCAATGCCGGCGATTTTCGTCGGGCTCTTGGGTTGCGCAGCACAAAGATTGCCATTAGCCCGCGCGGGGAGGCCACCACTACGGCCAGCCTGGCTCCTGTGGCAGGGACATTCCCAGCTTTCTTTGAGATTCATGGGCGGGGCTACGGGCACGGGGTGGGCATGAGCCAGTGGGGAGCTGCCGCCCTGGCCAGCCAAAACTACTCTTACCAACAGATCCTCAGCCACTACTACCGCAACACCACCTTGGCAGTGGTGGAAGGACGTTAGGGCTCAACTTCAGGGAGAAGCCAACAAAATCATCGATTGGTAGCAAAAGTAGCTGCAGTTTTTAAGAGCTTATGGAAAGCAGCATTCTGAGCATTCTATACAGATCTGGAGGGGTTTCCCAAGGGTTCGTTGGGGTTCTGTAGATTTTGTTAACTTTGAGTTAACTCTAATGTTGCACCATCTCTTACGATAGACGGGCAGCTTCTAGACGGGCAGCTTCTGCCGGAATCGAAAGCTGGCCTGCCTGCGACCCCTGTTTTTGAAGGCTCCGCGCTGCTGTGGCAAGATCGGGAGAAGCCCTGGAAAATTTGGGTTACGTCCCCTGAAGATTTTGTAGAGATCTTGAATTCCCCCCTCAGAATCCTCAGGATCGGCTCAATAATAGGCTCAATAATAATTGAGATACGTTTACCAGGATCGACCTCTACCTCTTCTTTTTCGAGCCCATAACTTTAACCCCAGGTATCTGTCCTATGTCCATTGCCACCTTAGCTCCTGCTTTTCCCGAACGTTGTCCGGTGCTGCCGGAAGCGCTCACGCCCCTGTGCGAGATCGCCCGCAACTATTGGTGGACCTGGAACCCCGATCACCTCACCATTTTCCGGGAAATGGATCCCGCCCTGTGGGAAAAAACCTCCCACAACCCGGTGCGCATGCTGGAGGAGGTTTCCTACTTGCGGTTGGCAGCCTTGGCCACCGATGTGAACTACCTCAACACGTTGAACCGGATGGTGCAGTCCTATCGGAAGTACATGGCGGCTGAGGATACCTGGGCCAAGCGCACCATGAAAACCTACGACTGGCAGCGTCCTATTGCCTATTTCTGTGCCGAATACGGCTTGCACGAGTCTTTGCCCACCTACTCTGGCGGGCTGGGTATGTTGGCTGCCGATCACCTCAAGTCGGCCTCGGATTTGGGAGTGCCCCTGGTGGCCATCGGGTTGCTCTACCGTCAGGGCTACTTCCAACAGCGCCTGGACAACAATGGCTGGCAGGGGGAGCTTTACGAAGACTCTGAGTTTGAGTCTCTGCCGTTGACTCTGGTGCGCCAGCCGGATGGCAGCCCTCTGTTGGTGGAAGTGGCGATGCGGCAGCGGTTGGTGAAGGCGCGGGCCTGGCGGGCGGACGTGGGCCGGGTACCTCTTTTTCTGCTGGACACCGACCTGCCGGAGAACGACCCCATCGATCGCTGGATTACCGCCCACCTCTACGGGGGCAGCACCGATACTCGCATTGCCCAAGAGTGCATCCTGGGTATCGGTGGGGTGCGCCTGCTGCGCCAGTTGGGTTTGGATCCCATGGTTTATCACATGAATGAAGGGCACGCTGCTTTCCTGACGCTGGAGTTGCTGCGGGAGGAAGTGGCGCGGGGCACCCCCTTCGAGACGGCGGAGGCCAAGGTGCGGGAAAAATGTGTGTTTACTACCCATACACCGGTGCCGGCTGGCCACGATGCCTTTAGCCCCAATGAGATGGATGCGTTCTTTGCCTCCTTCTGGCCTCAACTGGGCCTGACGCGGGAACAATTTTTGGCCTTGGGAGCTCGGCGCACCGGGGATCCCTGGGAGCACTTTAACATGACAGTCCTGGCTTTGCGGTATGCGCGGGCGGCCAATGGGGTAAGCAAGCTCCACGGACGGGTTTCTCGCGAAATGTGGCGTGTGCTCTACCCCGAGCGATCGGTGGATGAGGTGCCCATCAGCTCCATTACCAATGGGGTTCACGCCCGTACCTGGGTTTCCCCTCTTTTTTGGAACCTCTACGACCAGTACTTGGGCCCCGATTGGCCGGAGCGGGTGTCAGACCCGGAACTGTGGGCCAAGGTGGAAGAGATCCCAGATGAAGAACTGTGGCGGCGCAAAGAGGCTCTGCGGGAGCGGCTGGTGTCTTTTACCCGTCACCGGGTGTTGCGGGCCCGGCGCAATCGCGGCGAAAGCAATGAGCGCATCCAAGCGGTCAACCAGTTGCTGGATCCCAAGGTCTTGACGATTGGGTTTGCCCGCCGCTTCAGCACCTACAAGCGAGGAGATTTGATCCTGCGAGATCTGGAGCGAATTACCCGCATCTTCACCAACAAAGAGTACCCTGTGCAAATTATCTTCGCCGGCAAGGCCCATCCCCGGGATGAAGGGGGCAAGCGCCTGATCCAGCGGGTGGTGGAATGGTCGAACCGGCCTGAGGTGGCCAACCGGGTCGCCTTCATCGAAAACTACGATGCCTATGTCGGTCGCAATTTGGTGCAGGGGGTCGATGTGTGGCTGAACAACCCGCGACGCCCTCTGGAAGCCTCTGGCACCTCAGGGCAAAAGGTGGGCTTCAGTGGGGGATTGAATTTGTCGGTACTGGATGGCTGGTGGCCGGAGGGTTACAACGGTCGCAATGGCTGGGCTATTGGCCAAGAAATCGAAGGTCTGGATCCCGCTGCCCAAGACGACTTGGACGCCAACTCCCTCTACGACTTGTTGGAGTATGAAGTAATCCCCATGTTCTACGACCGGGATGAGAAAGGGATCCCACGTCGTTGGATTGCCCGCATGAAGGAGGCCATCCGCACCCTCAACCCCGTTTTCAACACCGACCGCATGGTAGCGGAGTACGTGCTGAAAATCTACGAGCCTCAGCCCCTGGAAGCAGAGGCGAGCCGGACTTTGTTGGGTTCGGCTGTTGCCGGCTAGGGTGGACTCCCCTCACCCAGAGGGAGAGCGGGAATAACATCAGGCAAAACATTGGAATCCCCCCTCCTCAATGAGGAAAAGCAGGGATCCCGGGTTTGCGCTTGGGGAAAAGAGACTAGGCGCTGGCGTTGACGGCCATAGGCAGAGTCAACGGCTCTGGCTCCTCTTCGGGGGGCAGCATCACCACCTCAGAGTTGTCGATGATGGCCTGCAGCTCTTCCCCATCGATGGTTTCGGCCTCTACCAGGCGGCGGGCAATCCGATCCAAGAGGGCGCGGTTTTCTCGAATCAAGTAGGTGGCCCGTTGGTAGGCCTCGTTCACCAGCCGCCGCACCTCTTCGTCGATGAGGGCTGCTGTTTCCTCCGAGAAATCCCGTTCTGCGGCGATCTCCCGGCCCAGGAAAATGTTGGTGTACTGGCGACCTAGGGCTACATTTCCCAGTCGGTCGCTCATGCCAAAGCGGGTCACCATGTTGCGGGCGATGCGGGCCACCTGCTGCAGGTCACTGGCTGCCCCTGTGGTGATCTCCGACTCTCCATAGACCACTTCTTCGGCCACGCGCCCACCCAAGGCAACAGTCATCATGTTCTTCAGATGGGCACGGGTGGTGAGCCCCATGTCGTCATCGCTGGGCATGAACCAAGTGAGACCACCCGCCTGGCCACGGGGGATGATCGTCACTTTTTGGATGGGATCGTAGTTGGGCAAGAGGGATCCCACCAGGGCATGGCCCGCCTCGTGGTAGGCCACCAATTCCTTGCGCCGCTCGCTCATCAGCCGATCCTTCTTCTCTGGGCCGGCCAACACCCGATCCACCGCGTCGTTGATCTCGTCCATGGAGATCTCGGTGAGGTTGCGGCGGGCTGCCAGAATGGCTGCTTCGTTCAGGAGGTTGGCCAAATCGGCACCGGTAAACCCAGGAGTACGGCGGGCCAATTTCTCCAGATCCACATCCGCAGACAGAGTTTTACCGCGGGCGTGCACCTTGAGGATCTCCAGGCGGCCTTGGAAGTCGGGGCGATCCACCGTAACTTGGCGATCGAAGCGACCGGGCCGTAGCAGCGCTGCATCCAGCACATCCGGGCGGTTGGTGGCGGCGATGACGATAATGCCGGAGTTGCCCTCAAAACCGTCCATCTCGGTGAGCAGCTGGTTCAGAGTCTGCTCCCGTTCGTCGTTGCCACCTCCCAAGCCAGCTCCCCGCTGGCGACCGACCGCATCAATTTCGTCGATGAAGACGATACAGGGAGCATTTTGCTTGGCTTGCTCGAACAGGTCCCGTACGCGAGAAGCGCCGACCCCGACAAACATCTCCACAAACTCAGAGCCAGAGATGGAGAAAAAGGGCACACCTGCTTCTCCGGCTACGGCGCGGGCCAACAGGGTCTTACCGGTGCCGGGCGGGCCCACCAGCAGCACCCCGCGGGGAATCTTGGCTCCCAAAGCGGTGAAGCGCTCTGAGTTTTTCAGGAAATCCACCACCTCTGCCAGCTCCAGCTTGGCCTGATCGATGCCGGCCACATCGTTGAAGGTAATCTGGGTTTTCGGCTCCATTTGCACCCGCGCCCTGGATTTGCCAAAGTTGAGAGCTTGGCTGCCTGGGCCATTTTGAGCCCGCCGCAGCAGGAAAAAGAGCCCCAGCAAGAGCAAAACCGGCAGGAAGAAGGTGCTGAGAATGCGCCCGAGTAGCCCCTCCTCTTGGACAGGACGCACGGCCAGCTCCACCCCGTTGGCAACCAGGGTGTTCTCAAACTCAGGGGTAAGGGGGGGCAGATTCACCTGCACTTGGGTGGCGCGGTTGTTGATTTCTGCCTCGGCAATGGCAACTTGGCGACCATCCGGGGCCGTCTCCACCAAAACTTTGCTGACCTCGCCCCGTTCGACGCGGCTGATTAGGTCGGAGTAGCTGATCTCCAAACGCTCAGGCGGGCGAGTACCAAAGAAGGTGGTGGCTAAAGAGATCAAGACGATGGCCAGTAGCGCATATAACCCCGCGCTTCTCCATTTCTTGTTTTTACCTTTCTGACTCACGGAAGTGTTTCCTCCCAAAGGGTGTTTTTGAATCGAACTCGCAGATGGCGACTTGTGGGTAACAATCTGGGGTCGAGTGGGTTCTTGCAGCAACAGACTGTTAATTAATATTAACCTGACTGAGAGGGTTGCCGGGGATCCCTGCAATTCCCCTCTTCTGGCCAGGAGTTTGGGGATAGGATTGAGGGACCAAGGCTGTGCCGTCAGCCAGGATAGGTGGTGTTTTTTCCATTCTCATTCCAGCTTGCCCAGGGATCCCTATGCTGACTCAACTGCGCGAACTGAGCATCGCTGCCGACGGACGGTATCTCAGGGATGAAGAGCTGCAGTTCATGGAGACCTACCTAGCCTCCTTTGACCTTCGCCTGAGCGCCTATCGCAAGATTCAGGCGGCGGAGGCCCAGATCATCCGGGATGTGGAGATGAAAATGCGCGCGCTGGATCCCTACTTGCTCATGCGAGGGGTGGAAGACTTCAGCAACAAGTGGAAGGCTGACACCGTGCGGGTTTTGCGCCTTTCGGCCTTAGCCATGCTCTTGGATGATGAGCAGCGCTACAAAGATCGATTTCTCTACTGGTTCCAGACCTTAATGCGGGCCTTCCGCACCCAACGCAGTTGCGAGGCCACCTATCGCTTCCTACAAGAAGTGATAGCCAATTACCTCACCCCCGAGGAAGCCAAGTTGATCAGGCCGATTCTGGAAACCAACCGCACGCTGCTGGGCCTTAACTAGGCCGCCGTCCCGGCGGGCTCTTCAGAGTTGGCCGGCTCAACCACCTCTAGCTCATCAGCTTGGAGATGCGCACGGAACTTGTTGTCAAACTGCACCTGAAAGGGAAAGTTGGCGCTGATCGGGCGGCCATTCCAATCTCGAAGCACGGCCTTCAGTTCCCCTTCCATACCTTTGAGGTCAAAAGGTTGATTGCGATGTTCCGGGTGGTGATAGACAATCACGCTGGTACGCACCCGCACCCGATCTCCAACTTTCATGTCTTGCCCTCCTGAAAAGGCAGCATACTGCAGGAACCGACTGGAAACACTCTAACTCAATCTCTAAGCAAGCTTTCCGGATGTGGAGAAGTGTGTGGAAACTGAAACAGTAGTTTGCATTTTTCTCAAGTTCCCTCTCACTTTGGATGACCCGAGAACATCCCCTCAAACTCAAGCCATGAGCCCGACCCAAGGGATCCCCCTGACTGGCCACTGGATCCCTGCATTGTATACATCCTTCCAGAGAACTTTAGGATGTGGCAAGGAAAATCAAATGAGGGCTTTCAACCTCATGGGATCCCTATTGGGCAGGAGATAGAGCTCAGTTTCGGAGGAAAAGGCAGCACCTATCCAATCTCAGCTTCCGCCAGGATCTGGGAAAGAGAGAAGGCGACCTTTTGTTGCTCCACCAAGCGGTCGAATTCTCGCTCGAAAGTAACCAAGGCCCGGTTGGTTTTGCCCCCCAAGTAGAGCCCCGTCTCCGTTTGCAAGGCCCAGACTTGGCTGTAGCTGAAGTAGCTCATCACCACCCCCACCATCAACAGCCCAAATCCGAGATACACCGCAGGGATCCCCGGATCCGATTTAATTTGCAGTCCGGTAGCGCCGATCACCTCATCCAGATGCAGAGTGAGCGGGTTGGGGAAGCGTTGGGGAGCGATTTCGTCGAGGGCCAAGCTCATGCCTTGGCGCAGGGATCCCATCCATTGCCCTTCAGTGTCGTAGAGCAGGGCTGTCCCCTGCAAATCCGGCAGCAGCAGCGTGAGTCCCTGGCTCATGTCCGGCTGGGTGGGCACAAAAGCGCCCCAGAGTTTGTTGCCTGCCTCGGTACGCACCGGCACCACCGGGATTTGAAAAGTGGGGCTGTTGTTGATGCGGATGCGGATGCTGTCGATGCTCCAATCGGCTTGGTAGAGGGTCACACCCCGGTAGGAGAGAGGATGGTTGACGGAAATGGTCTGACGTTTGACCTCCTGACCCTGATCCAAGATCGAGAGGTCGGAATAAAACTGCTTGACACGGCCATCGGCAGCGTAGTCAATCCAGAAGCGATTGGCCCGAATTTGCCAGGTGGGCAAGTGAGCACGAGCCAGATCTCCCGCTCCGGTCAAGTGTTGAATGGAAGCCACGCTGCCGCTGGGAATGAGTTCTTGGGCCTTGAAGCCGCCAATGCTGCCCCAAATGGCCCCCAGCAAGATCAGCAGCATACTGACATGCACCAAGATGGGGCCGATCCTGCCGATCAACCCTTTGCGGGCGTAGAGGTGATGGCCCTCCTGAAACACCAGGTAGCCCTGTCGGCGCAACCGCTCCGGCAGACCTTGTAAAGATTGCTGAGGCAGATACGTCCGAAACGGCAGGCGCTGAAAAGACTGCGGGCGGGTGAGATAGCTCCAACGGCGGGCCCCCTTCAACATCGGCCATTGGCGCGTCAGGGAACAGGCGGCAAGGCTGCTGCCGAACAGGATCAAAATGGCCAGAAACCAAGGGGTGCGGTAGACGTGATCCAATCCCAAGCTCAGGATCACCCGCCAGGTGAGAAAGCCAAACAGGGCCGGATGCTCTGGATAGTGAGCCTGATAAAAAGCCGCCGTTTCCTCTTGCTCGATCACCGTGCCGGTGGCGCTCAAGACCGCAATTGCCAACAAAAGGCCAATGGCCAGGCGCAGATCCGCCAGCAGCGGCAGCAGCTCATGACGAAAGTAGCGCCGCAGCGAGGAAGCCCAGCGGGCAAGCGGGAGAGAGTATATGACCATGAGAAGTTTGTCGGCTTAAGATTCAGACCGCTGCTCTTGCCAGGCAAGGTGCAGTCCCCAACAGGGTGCTGTAGGTGTAGCCCCATCTTAGCCTGCAGCAGCAGGGATCCCTTAGGCCCAAGCCGACAAGATTGTTACGCTGCCGAACCCCACCAACACCACCCCACTGGCATAAGTGAGCCAGCCCGACCAGCGCCGCAGGGCCAACAGTTGCTTCACCAACCCGGTAAACACCCCCGCCAGGAGCAGAGGAAAGGCCAATCCCAGCCCGTAAGCCAGCAGCAGCCCGCCTCCTACCCAGGGTTGCCCTGTGGTGGAAACCCAGGCCAGCAAAGCCACCAAAACCGGCGTACTGCAGGGAGAGGCCACCAGGCCAAAAGTTAACCCCAGCAACACTGCCCGACCCAGCCTGGGCCATTCTCCGGGAATCTCGAGGCGGTTAAACCCATCGGGAAAACGCAGGGGGATCACCTCTAACAAGTTCAGCCCCATCAAAATAGCAATTCCCCCCGCCACAACAGGCCCGAAGGATCCGGTTTGTCCGTAAACGCGACCCAGCAAAGCTGCCGACAAACCCAGCAGGGTCAGGGTAAAAGCCACCCCAGCCGCAAAACCCAAAGATTGAGCCCAAACTTGCCGCCGCCCTTCCCCAGCCGTTTCCTCAGAAGCGGGGGTGTAGCCGCCGATGTAGCCGATGGTCACTGGCAGCATAGACAGCGTGCAGGGGGAAAGACTGGTGAGCAAGCCCGCCAGACCCACCACCAACAGACTAACGGGAGAAAGGTGCTGCAGTTGAAACTGCACCAGCTCAGTTGCCCATTGTTCTAGGTGGTAAAGCCAGAGCTGAGCCGTGCTCAACATAAGCTCGATCTGTCCACATAAGCCCAAGGTAGCATGAAGGATCCCCGAGCCCGTTCAAGATATCTTTGCTATCCATTCCCACCGCGCAGGTTGTGAGGAATTCCGCGAGGATGGTTGACGGGGAACTGCTGCCATTCCTGTTGAGCTCGTTGCAGCACCCGGAGCAATTCGTCCCACCTTTCGCCAGCGATCAACTGCTCTATCTGTCGCAGCTGAGCTTGGTAGCTGCTCAGGGCAGTCAGCAGCGCCTGTCGGTTGTGGCGGGCCATTTCCAAACCCAATTGCGGGATCCCTCCGCCAACACGGCTGGTATCGCGGAATCCGCTGCTGGCCAAAGTGCGGGCCAATTCCAGAATCGCGGGATCCCCTTCTTGGCTAACCGCTGCGATCAAACTGGCGCTGACCATAACTGGCAAATGGCTGATCCAGGCCACCGCTCGGTCATGGCGTGCGGGATCCGTGAGGACAGCTTCTGCGCCAACAGCAGCAATCAGTTCTTTCACCGCATCGAGAGCCTGAGGTTGGGTCTCGGCGATGGGAGTGAGCACGTAAGGCCGCCCCCGAAACAAGTCAGCTTCTGCCGCTTGGATCCCTTGCAGGCTTTTGCCGGCCATGGGGTGCCCCCCCACAAACCAGGGCCACAATTCGGTTGCCGGAGCAACGATGGGCTGCTTAACCGAGCCGACATCGCTCACCACGGTTTCTGCCGACAAATAAGGCAACAGGGCGGCTAGCGTGGCCAACACCTGCTCCAGAGGGGTACAGATCAGCACCATTTGCGGATCAAAGCGAGCCAACTGGGCCAACTCGGTTCCACAGCCTTGGACAGCACCCCGTTCCAGAGCCTGTTTGCAGGTGGCCGGGTTGCGGCTTATCCCCCAGACGGGATATCCCTTTTCGGTCAGTTTGAGGGCCAGGGATCCGCCAATCAACCCCAACCCGACAATGGCAATGCGCATAGTATCTCAGTAAGCCAGTGAAACTCCTTTTTGGACACCACCAACAACCGCTTCCAGGTGTAGTAGGAGGCTGCTCCCGTAGCTCAGCGATACTCGCCACCGGCGGGCAAGCCTAGTTCCTTCCGAAGCTCCCGCCGCAGCAGCTAAATTCTCGGCCAGGGACTGTCCACTTGTCCATTTTTAAGTCAATATAGGGGTAATATCCGGGCTTGCTTGCCCTGCGGATTCGTGGTAGCCAAACTGGCCTCCGACAGGAAAAACAAGGGCAGGCCTTGGATGTATTGGCAGGAGCTCGGCCCGCTGTGGACTGCTGTTGCGCCGAAGGGATCCCAGCCTTTCGTGCCGGCTCAGCGCAGTTCTTCTTCGCTTACTCAAGAGCAGGTGTCCCTCTTCTCAGCGATTCTCCAGAACTGTACCCATCGAGCCACTTTCACAGCGGGCTCGGCTTTTGGCCTGCGAGTTCCCGCTTTAACCCCCGTTGGGGAGCACTCTGTCGTTTAGGAGATTCTATGCCTAGTGAACCCAAAACCCGCAAGAGCCGTGAAAGCACTAACCCGCGCCCGCGCGACCGTCGTCGTGAATCGGCCAAAGGGAGCAAAGGGGCAGTCTCAGCCACCCATCTCTCCTTGCCGAAGTTAATTCAAGAGAATGCGGTGCTCCAATCTCGCAGCCAGTTGTTGTTGATGTACAGTGACTTCCAAACCGAAATGCCCAACGATGGCAAAACCGGTGTGGGCACCTGGCTACAGTCTCGACTCAAGGAGCACGGCATGCCCAGCCTGCTGCGTTTTGGCCCCCGCTCCCGCCCCCAGGTTTTCCGCCGCGATGAATTTTCCGAGTGGATTACGCTGGCTCTGGCCTCTGTTAACCCCAACAGCGATACTGCCCCCCAAGAGCACCTGAGCTAGGCCGGAAGGGGAAGTTGAGCGGTAGAAGCAGAGGTTGCTGGCCCAGGGATCCCGCCACGCCCGTTGAGGGAAGAGGGTGAACTGGGCTTTTCTGTATCCGGCAATAGCAGGTCGCGGATGAGGCGAGCTGCCGAGCGTTGCAACCAGCGGGAGGCCAATTGACGGCCCAGTTGTTGAGCTTCCGGTTTGGCAGCCACCTTGGCAACAATCGGCAGAAGCTGCAGCGGCTGAAAGCTCGGGTTGCTGCTGAGGAGTTCCCACAGACGCTGCAAATGAGCCAAGCCATCTGAGCCACCCTGGGATCCCGAGCTGGAAAAGAGCACATCCACTAGGCGCTCCCGCAGGAAAGCGCCCCGCTCAGAAAAGATAAAATCAACGGCCTTTTCCAGGGATCCCTGCAGGTCAAAATCCTCGCTGTTGACGGCGTTGCGCAGCAGGTTCTCCAGGCGGTTCCAGCGAAATTGCCCCTGGTTAAACAGCAGCTCCCGCAGAGATACGCGCAGCTCCGGGGCCGGGTCGGTGAGCAGGCGCTGAGCCACGTAGGGATAGGCCACGCTCAACACCTTAAAGTTGGGATCCAGGCCGATGGCGATCCCTTCCAGGGTGAGCAAAGAGCGGATGATCAAGGCGTAGTAGGCGGGAACTCGAAAGGGAAAGTCGTACATCACCCCCGAGAGCCGATCGGTGATGCTCTTGAAATTCAGTTCGGAGACCGATTTGCCCATCGCTTCGGCGAAGACAGCTTCCAGAGCAGGGATGATGGGAGTCAGGTCGGTATCTGGATCCAGGAACTCCAAGTCCACGTAGTCTTGGGCCAGCCCGGCAAAGTCTCGGTTTACCAAATGCACAATCGCCTTGATCAGGCCGTAGCGCTGATGGGGCGCGATGGTGCTCATCATGCCGAAATCGATATAGGCCAACCGTCCATCCGGCATCGCCAAGAGGTTGCCCGGGTGGGGATCGGCGTGGAAAAAGCCATTTTCCAAAAGCTGCTTGAGGGAGCAATTGACGCCGATCTCGATCAAGTGCCGTCCATCCAGCCCCGCAGCAGCGATTTTGTCAACCTGAGTCAGCTTGATGCCATCAATCCACTCCATCGTCAGCACCTTGGTGCGGGTGTACTCCCAGTAAATTTTGGGAGCGTAGATGGAGGGGTGACGGTACAGCGCCAGGAACCGCTCGGCATTGCGGCCCTCCTGCGTGTAGTCCATTTCTTCGTAGAGGCGCCCGGCAAACTCATCGACGATGCCCACCAGGTCGCTGCGGATGCGGCGGAAAGTTTTTTTGGCCCACAGCGCCAAGCTGCGAACAATGTACATGTCGAGAGAGATGCGCCCGATCAAATCGGGCCGCTGCACCTTGACGGCGACTTTCTCCCCGCTGTGCAAGTAGGCCTGGTACACTTGCCCCAAGCTGGCGGCGGCAATCGGCTCGGGGCTGATTTCTCGAAAGATTTTGTCTACGGGTTTGCCGATTTCCGACTCGATGAGGGCAAAAGCGATGGCATTGTCAAAGGGGGGCAGCTCATCCTGCAGTTTGGCCAGTTCCTCCAGAAACAGGGGCGAAACCAGATCGGGACGGGTGGAGAGGGCTTGGCCGATTTTGATGGCTGTCGGCCCCAATTCCGTGAGGATCTCCCGTAGCCGGGCCGCATGTTTCGGGCGATTCTTCAGTTCTACTCCCCGCCAGCGATCCCAAAACACCCAGGCCAACAAGCCCAAAAAGGGGGTGATCAACTGAAACAGGCGCCGCACCACCAGATCCCAGCGCCCTCGATATTGCTTGGCCAACTGCTCTGGGTCGTAACGCAAGCTTGGCTCAGGAACCACCCCCAGATCTGCCGGAGGGATGGAGACAGCCCCAGAACCCAAGCCATCCTGCCTCGCTGCTGTTGTCACTACCGGTGTTGCGCCCATAGATGCCCCAACGGATTCCGTAACACATCTTAACTTGCTGGCTCAGCCTGGCGACTCTTGGAGGCGGCCACCGGCCTGCTCGATTGGGCTTGAAAAGGCCGGCCAAACCTTCAGAAAAGGATCTTCATCCTCTCCCGGAGAAGGTGACAGCAGCCCACCTACGGGGATCCCCGCCAAACCTAAAATGGGAAAACCGCGATCTCTGCCTTTGTGTCTGGATCCCCCCCTCTGCCGCCTGCCGAGCCGAGTTCGACCGGATTTGCAGCCCTTAAGGCGCGCCACGTGCTGTTGGCCTTCTTGGTGATCAACCTGGGCGTGGGTTTGGGAGCCGTGGCTTTGGCCCAGATGTTGCATCTCCCACCGGATGATCCACTGCTGGCCTACCTGGTCTATTGCTCCACTTTTGTCCTCACCTGTATTTGGAGCTGGCGGCGGGGGCAGCAAGCCCATCTGCAGATGAGGCGGCTGTGGGGCAACTGGCGGGCTGCTATTCCCTGGGGATCCCTGCTGCGGGTGGTGCCGGCTTTGCTGGTGCTCTCCCTGGGCACAACTTTGTTGATGCTCTACCTGGTATCCCTGCCTGCGCCGGAGCTGGCGGAGTCGATGCTGCACTCACTGGGGGAAGAGGATGGAGAAATGGCCTGGCCGCAGGTGTATCAGGGGTTGCGCTGGCTCTCGATTGGGGTGGTGGCCCCCATAACGGAGGAGTGGCTGTTTCGCGGCATCTTGCTACACCGCTGGGGCCTCAAGTGGGGCCTCTCCAGAGGGCTACTGGCTTCTTCTGTGGTGTTCGGCCTGCTGCACCCCAACCCAGTCGGGTTGACGGTGTTCGGCTTGGTGATGGGCCTGTTCTACTTGCAGACTCGCTCCCTGACCTTGCCTGTCTTGGCTCATGCCTTGAACAATCTCTTGGCCTTAGCGCTGGGATCCCTGGCAGGAGGAAGCCCAGAACCAGCCGCTCCGATTGGGGTCTTTCACCTCTACTTTGGCCTGTTCTGTCTGGGGATAGCTGGGTTCATTTTGGTTCCCTTCGTCCGCTTCCATTGGCCGGAGCGTGGGGCTTGCTTGCCCTATTTCCTGAACCGCTGAGTATTGACTTCCTCACACTTTCCCTCCTGTCTGACGGACTTGTCTGACAGAAGAGCGCTGCCGTGGGATCCCCATGGGAAGTAGCGGAGGTTTGATTGATAAGGAATGCAAAGAAAACGCCAAAAACTGTCACTCGATCTCGGGAAAAAGCTGTGTGGATGGGGATATCCTGAAATAGGCAGCAACAGATTCCAGTGCAAAGTTTAGCTGTGGCTCGCTGGCCGATGGGGTAGTCGTTGGGCCGGGGGTCAGCCCAGAGGGTCAACATGGAAAGGCGGTCTTTTCTGCAAAAACTCCTCCTGGTTGCTGCCGGTCTTGGCCTATCCCCTGGCTGGTTGAGGGGCCGGGCTGAGCGATATGGGCAAGCTTTGGCGGCTGGCTCCCGCAAGCTGGCTGTTCTCATCGGTATTAACCGCTACCTTGGCGAGGGATCCGCGCTACAAGGGTGTTTGACAGATGTGGAGTTGCAGCGGGAGCTACTCCTCTATCGCTTTGGTTTTGACCCGGCAGACATTCTCACCCTTACCGATGGGGCAGCCACGCCGGCTGGGATCCAATCGGCCTTTGCAGAGCACTTGGGGGGTCAAGGTCACACGGCTGAAACGGTAGTGGTGCAGTTTAGCGGCTATGGCCAGTGGCGGCTGGGATCCGCGCCCAACTGTTGGCAGCCGGTGCTGCTGTTGTCTGGCTCTGAGGGAGTGGCAGCAATGGAGCTAGACAGCTTTTTCCGGCTTTTGGAAGGCTTGGGCACTGCCCAGATCACCACCCTTCTGGACTGTGGCTTTACCTATGTCTCGCCGTCGGTGCGAGGCAACTTGCAACTGCGTTCCCGTCCCCCAGCCGCGATCTCGGACTCCTCGGAGCCGCAGCGGGTTTGGCCGTCTCCGCCCAAGGGCTTGCTGATTTCGGCCACCACCCCGCAAGACTTGGCAGCAGAAGCCGCTTGGCCAGGATTCTATGCTGGGGTACTCACCTATCTGCTGACGCAGTACCTGTGGGAAACCACGCCTGCCACTCGTCTGCTGGTGGCCTTTAACCAAGTGGTTAGCCGGCGAGAGCTGGGCCTCTTCGCCTGCCAACGCCCCACCTTGGAAGGCAAAGACACTGCTCGACACATCCACCCCTATTTTCTCATGCCCACACCGGCAGGGGTCAGCGGGGTAGTTCAAGAAGTGAAGGGAAATCGGGCTCAGGTGTGGTTAGGCGGGATCCCATCGGCGGCCCTGTGTGGTTTGCAGCCGGGTACTCTTTTGGTTCCCATTCCCGCCGATCCTTCCGCCTCTTCGCCGACGCCGCTGCTCATGCGTTCTCGCAGTGGGCTGTTGGCTCAGGTTCAGATGGCCAGTCCGGAAGGGCAGCTTCCCCCTGTGGGCACACCTTTGCGGGAGCAGCTGCGCGGCCTCTCCAGCACGCTCAAGCTTTTGGTTGGCCTAGAGGAGAACCTGGGCCGCATTGAAAAGGTGGATCTGACCAATGCCATTGCCGGCTACAGCTGGATGGAAACGGCCAACCCCCGCGAGCGACAGGTGGACTGTTTGTTGGGCCGCATCACCCCGGAAATGGCCACTGCTTTTCGGTCGGATACCCTGCTCAAACCCCTGGAAGTGAACAGCTACAGCCTGTTCTGGCCGGGGCGAGAATTGCTCCTGAATTCCTGTGGCCCAGCAGGAGAGGCTGCAGCAATGGCCGTCCAGCGGTTAGCTCCCCGTCTTGCCCATCTGCTGGCTGCCAAACGTTTGCGCACCACTCTCAATGCTGTTTCCTCTTCCTTGGCAGTGGTGGCGGAGTTGGCCGTCAAAGGTAAAGCTGCCAAAGCTCCCCCGTTGGCAGCACGCCTTGTCCAGTCTGTAGCCTCTGCTCCTGCTGAGGTGGGTATGCAGCGGTTTATGCGGGGGGATCCCTTGCATCTCACCCTTCGCAACAACAGCGAGCAGGATCTCTACGGCTACCTGTTGCTGATCGATCCGACCGGACAACTGCACCTGCTTGCCCCCACGCCTCAGGACAACTTGGCCGCACCTCTTCGCCTGGAAGCCAAGGGCAGTTTAACTTTGCCACCCTTGCCGGAAGTCGATGGGGAGCTGCGCTCTGCTGTGAGCTCCGACCTGCTCACCTGTCATGCCCAAGGGCTGACGGAACTGCTGTTTGTGGCCAGCACTCGCCCCCTGTCGGCCAGCTTGGAAGCCCTCAAAGCCATGGCCCGCAGGCTGGGGGTAGCCCGTTCGCCGATGTTGCTCAATGGGCCGCTGGAATGGACGCAAACGCTCCTCGAGGAGTTGACTCAGCGTGCCCCCGAAGGGGATCCCGACTTGCGTTGGCTGGATCCTGCCCAATCCATCACCCTTTCCCTTACCTATTTGCTGGTTTAGCTCAGCAGCAGGGCAAACAAGCCACAGAGGGCAATACCATCGAAAACCCCGGCCCCGCCAATGCTGAGAATGCCTGAGCAATTGCGCCGCAGGACTTCTGGCAGATGCAGGAGATCTGCCCCGATCACCGTGCCCAAAACTCCACCAGCAAAGGCCACTGCCGGTGCCTGGTCCCCTGCCCAAAACAGAGCGGCTAAGGCTGCCGTAGCCGGGGCAATCAAGGGGTTCATTTGAATGCCGATCCCCGGCACCACGTGGGAAGCATAGTAGCTGACCAAGGTTACCAGCGCAGTCACCGCCAGGATCAGCACGCTGTCGGCCCGCCCAAATTGATATAGGGCCAAGAGCACCGGGATCAACCCCCCGCCCACGTTCAAGGCAATTACCGTCTCCTGAGGGATTTTCGCCAAAGGGATCCCCCAGAATTGCCGCATCCACAGGCTGGCTAAGTCCTCCACCAGCGTCACCTCGCATTTCACTCGATAGAGGGGAATGTTGACCGAGCTGCCCACAAGCACTGCCAAGAGCAGCAACAACGCCCCATCTCGGGAAAAGCCCAATTTCCCCACTGCCAGCGCCACCACATCCACCGCCAACCCCAACCAAACCAGCGGCAGCAGCAGCAACAGCACTACAAACAACAACAGCGAGACCGGTAAGTAGAACATGGCAGGGATCCCTGGCGCTCGGGTGTCAGCTCCAGCCTATCAAGACTGAGTGTGATTTTTTCGGGCAAGGTCTGTAACCAGTGGGATCTCTATCCTTTGAATGAGAAATAAGTCTGCAATCGGCTTTACTCAGTCTATAGGCCGAAGATTTTGTTGCGAATATCATGAGCGATTTCAAGACCGGCACGCCAATCTCCAGCAGTCTTAGACAGGGTAATCAAATAACGTCGATCCCCATAAAAGCAAATCTTGATGTGAGGGGATTCTGAAACAAGCTCAAAACCAAAATTCTGAAGCTCTTTTTCGGCACGATTACTCCATTTTCGGTAGTCACAAAACCAGTGGTCTACAAATTCTCTAATGCTTTGGCGGCAACTGTCGCCCTCACATGCATCGTTACTCTGGATTAAGTCTTTAAGGATATGCTGAACTCGACTTTCTTGGTGCACTTGGTTAATTGCCCTGCGTAGAATTTCCAGGATAAAGCTCTTAGCCTCTTGTGGGTAAAAGTCTCTCTCATTTTCTAGCCTTAATACTATATCACATTCTGATAAGATCTGCTCTCTGTAACGTTTATCCCCTTTGCATTGGTACTGCACAGACAGAGTCTTTTGAAAACCTTCTACACTTAAATTAAGAAAATCTCTCTCCTCTTCAAGACTCTTGATCTTTTGGTTCCGGTCTTCTAGTTCTATCTCTAATTCTTGTAGTTTTTCATCTTTCTGTTGAAGCTGGCGTCGCAGATCTGAAAGCTGCCTTTCGTAACTTTGCCGCCACTGTTCTTTCTCCTCAATTTGCTGAAAGAGATCCCTGGCTCTTTGCTCTTGGAGTTGGAGCTTCTCAATCAGGCAGTTTTGCTCAGCTACCCGAGCTTCCAGGCTTGTGACTTGCTCGTTCTTCCGCTGGAGCTGAGCTTGTAGTTCAGAGAGCTGGCTTTCGTAATTGCGTAGTTGCTGCTTCCTTTCTTCTATTTGCTGAGAGAGATCCCTGATTCTCTGCTCCTGGAGCTGAAGCTTTTCAATCGAATGAGCCTGCTGAGCCAGTTGCGCTTTCAGAGCCTGGATTTGCTCATTGCTCTGCTGAAGCCGAGCTTGTAGCTGTGCAAGTTCGTCTTGCTTACTACGCAGCAGATGCTCTTTTTCCTGAACTTGCTGAGACAAATTTGTAGCGGACTGCCGCCATTTTTGCAGATCCACTAACAGTCTTTGGATCTCTTCCTCTTTTTGTGCAGCTTGATTCCCCGGTTCCAGGTTCTCTGCCTGAGCGCTTCGTAGCTGCTCTGGTGCCTGTCTCTGGGTTTCCTCATCCTTCTGTAGAAGCTGATCCTCCGTTTCCTGAAATTGCTCAAAGGAAGGACGAGGCAGCTCTAAGACAACCTGACCTCTTTGAGCCTGGGATCCTGCCAGTGATTTGTTACGCTCTACTTTCTGAGCCGCTACACTGCCAGCTCCTGCTACAAGAGCCACCGTGAGAGCTCTCCTAAAAGCTGGCTGAGGCAGAGAGGCAATGGCGGCAGCCGCGAGAGCAGTAACGATGTGGACGTTAAAGGGCTTAGCCATGACAACAGAGAGCGTTGGGCGAGAAGGAGTTGGAACTAAGGATAACCGCTGATGCCAGAACCGTGAAAGAAATACAAAAATTCTATATGGTATAATATTTTGAGGAGGAGTCCTTTGGAGCTTTGTTAAGTTTCAAAAAATCAGAAGGAAAAACAACGAACTTCACCGTTGCCGCATTTGCGGATCCAAGGCATCTCGCAATCCATCCCCGACAAAATTGATGCTCAGCACGGTCAAAAAAATCATCAGTCCGGGGAAGAAGGCCATGTGGGGCGCTTGCTCCAGGTAATTGCGGGCATCGAAGAGCAATCTGCCCCAAGTGGGCACATCCGGCGGGAACCCCAGCCCCAAGAAGCTCAGCGTTGACTCGGTGATGATCGCCGTCCCTACTGATAGCGTCGCCGCCACAATCACAGGGCTGAGCACATTGGGGAAAATATGCACCCAGATCAGCCGACGGGCCGGAGCCCCAATGGCGCGAGCCGCCAAGACAAAATCCATTTCCCGCACGCTCAAGAAGCTGGCCCGTACCAGCCGCGCCACCGACATCCAATTCAAGCTGCCGATCACCAGCACCACCAGGATAAAAATCCCCGTTTCTGGCCCTGCCAAGCGTCGCAAGCTCTCTCGAAACAGAAAGATCACCAACAACAACAGCGGCAATTGCGGCAAGGAGAGAAACAAATCCGTAAACCGCATCAGGGCCACATCGATCCAACCCCCATAAAACCCCGATATCGCCCCGATCAAGGTGCCCATCGTAATGGCCACCAGCATTGAGGTAATGCCCACTGAAAGCGATACTCGCCCGCCGCGCAACACCCGCGCCAAGACATCTTGTCCCAGGTCGTTGGTGCCAAAGGGATGGGCCCAACTGGGGGGCAGTTGAGAACGAGAAAAGTCGATCTGGCTGGGGGAAGCTGTGTAGATCAGCGGGCCCACCACACATCCCAAGATGATGAGCAGCAAGGTGGCCGTCCCAAACAGGGCCAGCCTATCCCGACGAAAGCGCTGCCAGGCATCCCCCCACAGGGTACGCGGGGGGCGTTCCTGAACGTTGGCTTGAGGGGGAGCAGGGATCGAAGCAGACATCGGACACCTCTAGAAGTTTGAGGGTGAAAGATTGTTGAAGAGCCGGATCCCTAGCGGGTATACTGCACCCGCGGATCCAAAATGCTGTAGAGAATATCCGCCACCAAATTGAAAATCACGATCAAGATGGCGTAGATAAAGGTGATGGCCATCACCACCGGCGTATCGCCCCGGAAGATGGAATCCACCAACAAAGCGCCGATCCCAGGTACGCGAAAAATCTGCTCTGTAACCAGCGCTCCGGTAAACACGGATGGAATATCCAGGGCCACCAGGGTTACCACCGGGATCAAGGCATTGCGCAAAATGTGCCGATTCACCACCACCCATTCTTGCAAGCCTTTGGCCCTGGCCGTCCGCACGTAATCCCGGTTCATTTGCTCCAGCATTGAGGCTCGCACAAAGCGCATCAGCACCGCTGCCTGGAACAACACCAAGACTGTCACAGGCATGATCGATTGGCGCACCTGGGCCACAAAACTTGCCCAATCGGTTACCCGCAGCGTGCTGTTGTAGATGAAGGGGAACCAGCGCAGTTGCACACTGAAAATGATGATGAACAAAATACCCGTAAAAAAGGTGGGCAAGGAAAAGCCAACAAAAGCCAGCGTCGTCACCACTTGGTCGAAGAGGGTGTAGCGCTTCAGGGCAGAGATCACGCCCAAAGGCACCGCCAGCAATGCGCCAATAATATATGCAGTGCCAACTATCCAAAGAGTGGTGGGCAACCGTTGCAAAATCAAGTTCAACACGGGGCTGCGGCTGGTAAAAGAAAAGCCCATATCCCCCTGCATAAAAGCCCACAGCCACTTCACATAGCGGATGTAAATCGGCTGATCTAGCCCCAAAGAACGGCGAATGTTCTCCCGTACTTCCGCAGTGATGGCAGGATTGGTGGCAAATTCTGCCATGGGATCCCCAGGTGCCAAAGCCAAGATGGCAAACACCACGATGCTGATGGCCAGCAAGGTGGGAATGGAGATCAACAGGCGATTAATCAAGTAGCGCGTCATAAAAACAAAGAGACAAAAATGAAAGCAATGCCATCATGGTAGGGATGTTGGCAGCAAAATGTTAGGGGAAAGCCTTTCTTGCCCAGAGAGGAAAAAAAGAGGCAAGGGATCCCTCCCTCACCCCCGCCCCTCCCCGACAGGATCCCCTAGGACTTGCGAGTCCAATCTTTGATGTTCCAAGGTTCCAGATCCCAGGGGGTGAGATCGATCCCTTCCAGGCTGTTGGCCGCTGCCGCCGGGCTGGAGCGGTCGATCAAAGGAATCACCGCCACATCTTCTACTGTCAGGAAGTTGTTCATTTTCTTGATCTGCTCCTCCCGTTCTTTGGCATCGGTCATCGCCACCAGCTCGGCAAACATGGCGTCGTAGGTGGGGTTGCAATAGCGGGAGTCGTTGGACTTGGCCCAGTTGTTTTCTTTCTGGGCAATCTCCTCGCAAAGGTAACGGCGCAGGTAACTCGTCGGATCCGGGTTATCGTTGCCAGTGGTGTACATCTGTAGGTCAGCGTAGAAGTGGCCCAGGTTGTCGGGGTTGTTGGGTTCGCTGTCGAAGAAGATGCTGGCATCGATGCTCTTCAGCTCCAGGTCGATGCCGATCTTGCTGAAGTCTTGCTTGATGATCTCCTGAGTTTTCTGGCGCACCGGGTTAACAGAGGTTTGGAAAACCATGCGCATCTCTACACCACCTTTGTCCCGAATGCCGTTGTTGTTGCTATCTACCCAACCGGCTTCATCCAGCAGCGCTGCAGCTTTCTCCAGGTTGAATTCCCAGGGAGCGTTGGCCCGCAGGTTTTCGGGAGATAACACGTAGTCATTGGTGGGGGTACCGGCCACGCCGTAGATCTGATCGGCGATGGTTTGCCGATCCACAGCCAGGCTCAGGGCTTTGCGCACGTTCAAGTCCGTCAGGAACGGATGGGGCACATCCTTGTGGGAGCGTTGCCCGTCTTTCTCTACTCTTTCTCTACGTTGGGGTCGGAGAAATTGATAACGATCCGCTCCATGCTCGGGCCAGGCTTGGGAATGACCCGACCAATGCCTGTAGCCTCTAGCTGAGCGAGCACTGCAGCTTCTACCTGGGTGTTCCAGGCATAGTCGGCATCGCCGGTTTGCAGCACCGCCCGTGCCGCAGAGGTGGCATCTCCACCTCCCTTCAATTCCACGCGCTTGAAGAAGGGCTTGCCCTCTTCCCGAAAGTTCTTGTTGGCCACATAGACGATCACATCCTCTGGCCTCACCTCTTCGGTAATGTAGGGGCCAGTGCCAATGGGGGCCAGGTTGGCAGGGGCCTCGCGGGAGTTAGGGCCGTTGTAGTCTTTGAAGATATGTTTGGGAATGATCATGCCGTTGCTGCCGACAAAGGGCACAAACCAAGCCACCGTCGGCTTTTTGAAGGTGATTTTCACCGTGGTCGGATCCACAGCTTCCACCGAGGCAACATCGGCATAGTATTCGGAGGTAATCGCCCCCACTTCTGGGTTGGAAACGTACTCGTAGGTGAAGACCACATCTTCAGCGGTGAAGGGTTCTCCATCCGCCCAAGTGACCCCGCTCTTCAACTTCCAGGTGACAGAGGTCAGATCTTTGGCAACGCCGCCGTTTTCAATGCTGGGGATTTCTGCTGCCAAAAAAGGCACCATTTCACCACGGGCATCAAAGCTGGCCAGAGGCTCATAGACCAAGCGGCTGGCTTCAAAGTCTTTGGTTCCTGTGGAGAGGTGAGGGTTAAGCAGAGTTGGCGCTTGCCAGTACAGCAACCGCAGGGTGTCGTCGGCTTGGGCCTGGACGGGTATCCAATGCTGGTGAACCAGCAACCCTCCCACCACAAACAGGGGAACCAACCACAGCCGCAGCTTGACCAACCGCAGTCTCAGACGTTGGAAAGGATGAAAAGACATTTACACTTACCTCTTGTAAACAGACTCAGCTAGGGGACTGGCGCTATGGCCTCCAAGTCATCCCAGAGATTTTCAGCCTTTGACTGGCAAGAACCGGGTAAGGTTCCCCCCCGGCGGTCCGATTGAGGTCAACTTTGTTGGATGAGGGTTTGCCTCAATCAAGACCTCTTTTAGGTTTAGGTTTCAGCAAGGTAGCAGATGGACGGGATTTTTCTGTAATTCGTTACACAGTATTGCCAGATCCCGCTTGCAGAGCCCTAGAGGGTTGGATTGCTGGGAATGGGGTTCCCCCGTTTGGTGCAAATGGATACGCAAATGTCTGTAGAGATGAGCAAGAATGGTGGCAGGGTTTCGTCAACCCTTAGGTGCTGCTCCTCTTTAGGGTTGGACTTGAACTCGGTCGGGATTGAGCTTGAATTGGTTTGTGTCTAAATGGTTCTAAGGGATGCTGGATTTTTCTGGAAAAATTCGCCATATAAGGGGAAATCCTTTTCCTTTGCTGTAGCGGTGACAAGGATCCCAGGAGCATGGCGCGATTGTTAGAAGTATGGCGGCTGGAAACGCGGTTCTATACCCAGGATGGAGTGGTGAAGGCCGTCAACGGTTCCAGCTTTCACGTGGACGAGGGGGAAACTCTGGGCATTGTGGGGGAATCGGGATCCGGCAAAAGTGTCACCATGCTCTCGGTGATGCGGCTGATCCCAACACCGCCGGGCAAAATTGTGGGGGGCGAGGTGCTGTTTGCCGGCCAAGACCTGCTCAAGCTGAAAGAATCGGAAATGCGGCGCATCCGGGGCAACCAGATCGCCATGATCTTTCAAGACCCCATGACCTCCTTGAACCCTGTCTTGCGAGTGGGCCAACAAATTGCCGAGGCTCTGCAGTTGCACCTGGGCATGACTCCTGCCCAAGCACGGCAGCGGACTATTGAACTGTTACAAATGGTTGGGATCCCGGCAGCAGCCGAGCGGGTGGATCACTATCCCCACCAATTCTCCGGGGGGATGCGGCAGCGGGTGATGATTGCCATGGGCCTGTCCTGCGGCCCAAAGCTGTTGATTGCCGATGAGCCCACCACCGCCTTGGATGTGACGATCCAAGCCCAGATTGTGGAGTTGATCAAAGCCTTGCGCGAGGAGATCGGCATGGCGATTATCTGGATTACCCATGATTTGGCCTTTTTGGCGGGCCTGGCCGACCGGATCTTGGTTATGTACGCCGGCCAGATTGTGGAAGAAGCTCCGTTGCACCAGCTTTACAAAAATCCCCGTCATCCCTACACCATCGGCCTGCTGCAGAGCATCCCCCGCCTGGATGAGCGCCGCCGCGAAAAGCTGCAGCCCATTGAGGGCATGCCCCCGGATTTGGTCAACTATCCCAAGGGTTGTCCGTTTACGGCCCGTTGTCGCTTCGTCATCGACCGCTGCTGGAGCGAAAATCCAGAGCTGGAGTCCGTTGGATCCCAGCATGCGGTGGCTTGCTGGGTAAAGCCGGAAGGAAAAGCCCATCTGCGGTCAGTGGCCGGTGTCGGTGGGAACGGTGAATCGCTGGAGAGGACGGCCCATGGTTGACCCCCCTTCTTTCCCGGCCAGCGCCTCTGTCGATGCTTGCCCACCTGAGACCGGCCAAGCCACCTTGGTGCGCGTCGAAAACCTAAAAGTGCATTTTCCCATTCGGCGGGGGCTAATCCTGCAACGACAGGTGGGATCCGTCAAGGCGGTGGATGGGGTGAGTTTTGCGGTGCGGCGGGGAGAAACCCTGGGGCTGGTGGGAGAATCGGGCTGTGGCAAGAGCACCCTTGGGCGAGCCATTTTGCAGTTATATCGGCCCACCGCCGGGAACGTGTATTTTGGGGGTGTCGATCTGACCCAGCTCAGCCCGGAAGAGCTGCGCCGCATGCGGCAACGCATGCAGATGGTGTTTCAGGATCCCTATGCCGCTCTGAATCCCCGCCAGACGGTGGGGGCAATTGTGGGGGAGCCCCTGACAGTCTTTAGGGTGGCCGGGGGCAAAGCGCAGCAGGAGCGAGTCAGGGAGCTGCTGGAGGTGGTCGGCCTCAATGCCAACTTTGTCAACCGCTATCCCCACGAGTTTTCGGGCGGGCAACGGCAGCGGATTGTCATTGCCCGTGCCTTGGCTTTGAAGCCGGATTTTATTGTCTGTGATGAGCCGATCTCGGCTTTGGACGTGTCGATTCAGGCCCAGGTGATTAACTTGCTGCAGTCTTTGCAAGAGCAGTTCGGCCTCACCTATCTGTTCATCGCCCATGACCTGAGCGTGGTGCGCCACATTTCCGACCGGGTGGCGGTGATGTACTTGGGCAAGGTGGTGGAGCTGGCGGATCGCGACGAGATTTACCAAAATCCTCTCCATCCCTATACCCAGGCACTGCTCTCGGCAGTTCCCATTCCCGACCCGGAAGTGGAAGCCAGGCGCAAGCGGATCATCCTCAAGGGCGATGTGCCTAGCCCGGTCAACCCGCCCAAAGGATGCAACTTCCACACCCGCTGCCCTTGGGTAACAGAGGCGTGCCGTCAAGATCCACCCCCGGCATTTCGCGAGGTGAGCGCGGGGCATTTTGTGGCTTGTCACCTGGTGCCCTAGGTAGCCCTCAAGGGATCCCGGCCACGCCGGTTTGGCGGGCAGCCTGGATTACCGCAGCGGCCACCTGAGGAACCACCCGCCCGTCGAAGACCGAGGGGATGATCCACTGGGGATCCAACTCTTCGGCAGGGATCAAAGCCGCAATGGCTTGAGCGGCAGCCACACACATCTCGGTGTTGATCTGCTTGGCCCGGCAATCGAGCGCTCCCCGAAACACGCCGGGAAAGGCCAGCACGTTGTTGATCTGGTTGGGGTAGTCGCTCCGCCCAGTGGCCATCACCGCCACCTGATCGCTCACCAGCTCGGGCTGAATCTCCGGCACCGGATTGGCCAAAGCAAACAGGATGGGATCCGGTGCCATTTTTTCTACCATCTCCACTGTCAGGGCATTGGCCACGCTCACCCCAATAAACACATCCGCTCCCACCAAGGCTTCCGCCAGGGATCCCTTCTCCTCGACGGCAATGGCCGCCTTCTCGGGGGTGAGATCGGAACGGGAGCGGCTGAGGATCCCTTGGCGGTCGCAGACCAGGATGTGGGCTGCCCCGGCCCGCCGCAGCAGTTGCGTCACGGCAATGCCGGCTGCCCCGGCCCCGTTGAGGACAATGCGCACCTCGTCTAGGCTCTTTTTCACCACTTTCAGGGCATTCAGCAGCGCCGCCAGCACCACAATGGCGGTGCCGTGCTGATCGTCGTGAAACACCGGCAGGTTGAGGCGGGCCTTGAGCTGAGACTCAATGGCAAAGCAGCGAGGGGCGCTGATGTCTTCCAGGTTAAAGCCGCCAAATCCCGGCGCCAGGCGCACCACCGTCTCTACAATTTCCCCCACCTCCTGAGTGGCCAGGCACAGAGGAAAGGCATCGATATCGGCAAAGCGCTTGAACAGCGCCGCCTTCCCCTCCATCACCGGCAAAGCTGCCTCCGGGCCGACATTCCCCAAGCCCAGCACCGCACTGCCATCGGTTACAATGCCTACACTGTTGCCCTTGATGGTGTACTCATAGACCGCGGCGGGGTTGGCAGCAATTTCTAGGGAAACCCGCCCCACCCCCGGCGTGTAGGCCATGGCCAGATCGGCGGCGCTCTCCAGGGGGCTTTTGGCCACCACCTGCAGCTTTCCCCCGCGGTGCAGCTCAAAGGTGCGGTCCACCACCCGCTCCACCTTCACATTGGCCAAGGAGGCAACGGCGGCGTAAATTTGCTGAGCATGCTCGCTGCTGACGGCATCTACACAGATTTCTCGCACCGTTTCTGCTGCCGATTGGTGGATGAGATCGATCTGGCTGAGGCTGCCTCCCACTTCCGCAATGGCCTGGGTGACGCGGGCTAGGGCTCCCGGCTGGTTGAGCAGGCGAATGCGCAGGGCAATGCTATAGCTAGAGCTGGGGGTAAGTTTTGTCATAGCTCCCTATGGTAGACGAAAAATCCAATTCCGACTTGTACACCTTGGCCGATTGGCTGGAGGGTTACTACAGCAACCGCGCCCAGGCGATGGCAGAGCCGGTGTGGTTTGTGCCGGTCAGCCTTTGGTACGTGCGCCTTCCCCACCTGTTCTCGGAGGGGATCGGCTTTTTTACCGAGCAATTTAACCAGCACACGCCGGGCCAGTTTTATCGCAGCCGGGTGCTCCAGGTATTGGGGGATCCCTTGCGGATCGAGAACTACAAATTGCGGGATCAAGCAGCTTGGGCAGGTGCCTCTCAGGATCCGCAGCGCTTGGCGCAGCTCTCCTTGGCCGACCTGGAGCATTTGCCCGGCTGTCGCATTTTGGTGGAAAAGCGCCCAGACTGCTACCACGGCGAAATGCTGCCAGGTGGAGAATGTCGTCTGAACCCCGGGGATAGCACCTATATCCACATCGAGTTCGACCTCACCCCCAGCGAATTCATCACCTGGGATCGGGGCTTTGACGCCGCCACTGGCCAACAAACCTGGGGATCCCGCGCCGGCCCCTACCGCTACCAAAAAGGGATCCCACCGGCTCCTCTTCAGGTCTGAACCTTCAAAACAGGAAGGGAAACAGATCTCGAAACCCTTTGCGCAGCCTGAGCAAAAAGATCAGCCGCTCCACCTCTGGAGAGACAGATCCGGTTTCGGGCCGAGCTGCCAAGGCTTCCTGGAGTTCTAGAGCTTCGTCGGCGGTGAGGGGCTGATTATCGACCGGAGAGCGAGCCCGCAAATCTGGCTGCGCCCGCAGCACCTCCTCAGGGATCTCAGAAGCGGGGGGCAGAGCCAAAGCCTGATCTGGGGGATACAGCAGGAACACCAGCAGACTGGCCCATCCACCGCTCCTTCTGGCCCAATGCTGTCGGTTCACCTGGTCGGATCTCCCGGCTAACTCCACCCTAATCCTAGCCACCCCAAAGACCTCAGCCCGTCTCTCGGCACCGCAGAACCGGCACGGTGAGATCATGAAAGGATCCCAGGTGTATTCCTCGCGGGTTCAATTCTTCAACATCCGACTCAGGAGCTTGCCCAGGCTATTTTTTGGATCCAGCCATCCTAGCTGGCGATTGCTTCTGAGCGCTCCTGGATCACCCGGTCTACTATGCCGTATGCCTGAGCTTCTGTGGCCGAGAGGTAAAAGTCTCGCTCCACATCCCGCTCGATTTTCTCCAGCGGCTGGCCGGTGGTTTGTGCCAAGATCTCGTTCATGCGCCGTTTGACCCGCAGCGTTTCGCGGGCGCGAATTTCAATGTCGCTGGCTTGGCCTTGGATTGTGCCCAGGGAAGGTTGGTGAAGCATGATACGGGAGTGGGGCAGGGCAAACCGTTTTCCCTTAGTGCCGGCAGCCAGCAAAAAGGCTCCCATTGAAGCCGCTTGGCCCACGCAAACCGTAACGATATCTGGCTTGATGTGGTTCATGGTGTCGTAGATGGCCATGCCCGCCGTCACAGAGCCACCGGGAGAATTGATGTACATCACAATGTCCTTTTGCGGATCCTGCGAGTTGAGGTAGAGCATCACCCCCACGATGGTATTGGCCAAGCTATCGTCAATGGGCTCGCCGATAAACAAAATCCGCTCTTGGTACAGGCGATCGTCAAGGCTAATCCACTGGCTATAGGGCTCGCCGGGCAAACGGTAGGGAACCCGAGGCACTCCAATCGGCATAAGTTTCTCCTGGCAAAGTATGAAACACAGAACGACGCGCTTGTAAGATATCTTCCGCGCTCAAATCCAGCTGGGGCAAAACCGAGGAAACAATGCGTCCAGATCCAGTTTTGACCTCGCCTTCGTATTCTCCGCCAACCCAGCGCACCGCGGAAACGGACTGCTTGGCTGGATCCACTGGGATCCCACGGGCAGCATAATCTTTGCGCTTGTCTTGATCATCGCGTTTTTCATGGTCCACTCCGGGGCAAACCACCTCCTCCACCAGCAGCGGCGGGGGCATGGGCAGCCGAATGGTTCCGCGACCGTTTCCCAGCAAGCTCACATGAGCGGGATGCAAAACCATCACATCTGGGTTGCGAAACCGAGCCTTGGCTGCGGGCACTTCGACCTCAACTTGGCCCAAGCTCAGGCGTTGGATGGGCAAAAACTTGGGCAATTCCGCAACCAGAAACAGCTCAATGAGGGTGTTCATACGCTCCTCGGCTTCCCGAATGGACCCGTCTTCAGGTTCAACCCGTCCTTCATAAAGCCCGTCCGTGAGGCGTAGGTACTCCCCCACCGTCAAAGGCTGTACGGGAACTTGAACCATCGACGGATCCCTCTGCTTCAGTTTTTGGCTGCTGCCAACCTCGGCAAGACTTTGGAACTGGTCAGCACCTGATCGATGAGGCCGTAGGCTTTGGCTTCCTCTGGTGTCATGAAAAATAGCCGCTCCGTGTCCTTCTTGATGCGCTCCATAGGCTGGCCCGTGCTGCGGGACAGTTGCTCCAGCATCATGTTGCGCAAAGTCAGAATCTCGCGGGTGCGAATTTCAATGTCGCTGGCCTGTCCGCGGGTGCCACCGTAGGGTTGATGGAGCACGATGGTGGCATTGGGCAGACTGGCCCGAAATCCTTTGGCTCCTGCTGCCAATAACATGGCCGCCATCCCAATGGCATTGCCGATGCAGATAGTATGCACAGGCGGCTTGATGTAGTTCATGGTGTCCAGAATGGCAAAGGCCGCTGTGTCGTAGTTATAGGTGCCCGTCGAGTTGATGTACATCTTGATCGGCTTTTCCCGATCCTCGTACTGCAGATACAGCAGTTGCTCGATGATCAGCTTGGTGACGTTGGCATTCGACTCCTCTGCAAGGGGCAAGCCCAGGTAGACAATGCGCTCCTGCAGCAGCAGCGAAGCCAAATCTGGGGGTGGGGTACGAACCGGAGCGCCGCCATAGTAGTAGTAGGTCGATTGCACCATGCCAGAGATCTCCTACGCCTGGGTCTGTTCAACTGAAAAACACCAGAAAAACAACACTTGAGGACCACAAGGGATCCGCAGCATCCCAACGGATCCCTTGCAGTCTGGGCAACCGGAACCTGGGGATCCCAAGGCCAGCTTTACTCCGCCCCTTGAGGCAAGAGAACCCGCTCCGGCTCCGTGACCAACACCTTGGGCTTGCGCTCCTCATCCACATCGATGAGCACCTCCGATCCCTCTCGGACGTGCCCGGTCAGGATTTCTTCCGCCAGGATGTCTTCCAGCAAGCGTTGGATGGCGCGGCGCAGCGGGCGTGCCCCATAGCTGGGGTTATACCCCTCCTCCACCACCAAGTCTTTGAAGCGGTCGCTGACCGTAAGGCGGATTTTCTTCTCCGTCATGCGGTCAAACACTTCCTTGAGCAGGATGTCGGCAATCTGCTTCACCTCATCCTTGGTCAGTTGCCGGAAGACGATGATCTCGTCCACGCGGTTGAGGAACTCCGGACGGAAGTACTGCTTCAGCTCCTCGTTCACCAGGTTGCGGATGCGGTTGTAGTTGGCATCCTCGTCGTTGGTGTTGAACTCGAAGCCGAGGCTGCCACCGCCCTTCTCGATCACCTTCGAGCCGATGTTGGAGGTCATCACCAACAAGGTGTTCTTGAAGTCCACCGTGCGGCCTTTGGCATCGGTCAGGCGGCCATCCTCCAGGATCTGCAACAACAGGTTAAACACATCCGGGTGCGCCTTCTCGATCTCGTCGAAGAGCACCACCGTGTAGGGGCGACGGCGTACCGCCTCGGTGAGCTGACCTCCCTCGTTGTAGCCCACATACCCCGGCGGGGATCCGATCAGCTTGCTGACCGTGTGCCGCTCCATGTATTCCGACATGTCGAGGCGGATCATGGCTGACTCGGAGCCGAAGAAGTAGGCTGCCAAAGCCTTGGTCAGCTCGGTTTTGCCCACCCCTGTTGGGCCGGAGAAGATGAAGCTGGCGATGGGGCGGTTGGGATTTTTCAGCCCCACCCGAGCGCGGCGGATGGCCCGGGAGATCGCCCGCACCGCTTCGTCTTGGCCGATGATGCGCTGGTGCAGGGTTTCTTCCATGTTCAGCAGCTTCACTGACTCGCTCTCGGTCAGCTTGGCCACCGGCACCCCCGTCCAGGCGCTGACCACTTGGGCCACGTCCTCTTCGGTTACTTCGGGCATCTCGCTGCGGCTGCTTTCTTCCGCCTTCTTAGCAGCGGCAATGGCGCGGATCTGCTGCTTGATCTCCATCTCCCGATCCCGCAGCTCACCAGCCTTGTCGAAGTTCTGGGCCCGCACCGCAGCGTCTTTCTCCTTGAGCACTCGCCGCAACTCTTGATCCAGCTCCCGGGCCGCCGGGGGCAGTTGAGAGTTGATCAGGCGCACCCGCGAAGCAGCCTCGTCGATCAAATCGATGGCCTTATCTGGCAAGAACCGGTCGGAGATGTACTGGTCGGCCAGCTTGGCTGCCGCATCCAAGGCGGCATCGGAGATCTTCAGCTTGTGGTGCTGCTCGTAGCGCTCCCGCAAGCCAAACAGGATCTCGATGGTCTCGGAGACCGTCGGCTCGCCCACCATGATGGGCTGGAAGCGGCGCTCCAGAGCAGCATCCCGCTCGATGTGCTTGCGGTACTCATCCAGGGTGGTGGCGCCGATGCACTGCAGCTCGCCGCGGGCCAAAGCAGGCTTGAGGATGTTGGCGGCATCAATCGCCCCTTCGGCAGCCCCGGCCCCGATCAGGGTATGTACCTCGTCGATGACCAGGATGATGTTGCCGGCATTGCGGATCTCATCCATGATTTTCTTGAGGCGCTCTTCAAACTCGCCGCGGTACTTGGTGCCGGCCACCAGCAAACCAATATCCAGGCTGATCACCCGCTTGTCGGCCAAAATATCCGGCACATCCCCCTGCACAATGCGCTGGGCCAAGCCTTCGGCAATGGCAGTTTTGCCTACCCCCGGCTCGCCAATGAGGACGGGGTTGTTCTTGGTGCGGCGGCCCAGGATCTGGATCACCCGCTCGATCTCCCGCGTCCGACCGACCACCGGATCCAGCTTGCCCTCCTGGGCCAGTTGGGTGAGGTTGGAGCCGAATTCGTCCAGGGTGGGCGTTTTGGTGCGACTGGAGGATCCCCCCCCTGCCGTCACTTCGGCAGTCTCGCCCAACATGCGGATCACCTGGGTGCGCACCTTGGACAGATCCACCCCCAGGTTTTCCAAGACGCGGGCTGCCACCCCTTCCCCTTCTCGGATCAGGCCCAGGAGCAGGTGCTCAGTGCCAATGTAGTTGTGGCCGAGCTGGCGGGCCTCTTCTAGGGAGAGTTCCAGCACTCGCTTGGCGCGGGGAGTGAAAGGGATCTCGACGGCCACAAAACCGGATCCCCGACCGATAATTTTCTCGACTTCAATGCGGGCGTCCTTCAAGTTCACTCCCATGGACTTGAGAACTTTGGCGGCGACCCCAGTGCCCTCGCCGATTAACCCCAACAAAATTTGCTCGGTGCCAACGAAATTGTGACCTAACCGTCTGGCTTCTTCTTGGGCCAGCATGATCACCTTGATGGCTTTTTCTGTAAAGCGTTCAAACATGATCCTCGGGCTCCCTACGCCTGCATCAAGGCGGACTTGATAGGGGTAATCCTAGCACAAGTTCTGGCGAAACCAAGGGACGGTAAATACCCCAGACGGAAGCTGTCTGGGGCCAAAACGCGCCTGGAGAGATTTGAACTCCCGACACCGTGGTCCGTAGCCACGTGCTCTAGTCCACTGAGCTACAGGCGCAAAAGGGGCGGGCCAACCACGGTTGACTGTCTGTCCATACTATCTGTCCATAGTTACTCAGATACTATCCAGTACTATCCAGAGACAGAGATGGACATCTATCAATGTGGCTTAGGCATTCTAGCACAAGAGCGTTTTTTGGAAAGTCCAACGGGGGTGTAGATATCCGCCAGCGTTAACATTGCCCTTGCCAAGGTTGCCGGACTTCTCCCCCCACTTCCAGGCCGGCTTGGGGGCTGGTGGCCTTGATCACCGGCGTCCAGACTTGGCCGTTGCGCTGCCAAAGCTGCAGGTGCAGATGTCCTGCCAGGGTATCCCGACAGTTGCGCTGCATCCCTTCTGGGCCAGGGGCGAATACAGTTTGGCCAGGCCGCCGCGTGTGCCCTTCTAGCTGAATACACCAGAGGGCACTTTCTCCCCAGATTCGCCAGGATCCCCAGGGATCCACTTGCCAAGTCAGATGAGCTTGCCCAGGCCGCCATTCCAAAAAGGGCTGGGATCCCCACCCATGCAAGCTGATCAGGGCCACTTCTTCGGGGCGGGTGAGCACCTGCCGCTCAGCTCCGGCACAGGTGAGGCTAAGGCCGGGATGTTGGGGAAAGGCGTTGCACTGGATCCAAAACCAGCGGCGAGGAAAGCTTTGGCCCCAATTTTTTTCGGCGTAGGCGGGAGCCTGCTGAAATGCATAGCGCCTGCCTCTCCACTCCACCCAGCCGGTGGCCAAGCCATGGCTCATGAGGATCTGCCAGCCCGGCTCAAAGATGGGCAGATAAGACCAGGCTCCCATGGTGGCTCGGGGTGGGATCCCATAGGCAAAACGAGGTTGAATGCGGTAGAGCCAGCGAATAGGCTCAGAGACCAAGGGATCCGGCAAAATCCCCTGGTTGAGGTGGGCGGTGTATTGGTAGCCGCTGGCGGTGCGCTGGAAGAAGGTGAAGGGATCCTGAAGGCCGCGACAGCCGGGGCCTGGGATCCCTGAGTGCCCCAAGGCCAGATGGGTTGAGCTGGCCCAAAAGCGGCGGGGATTGGGGAAGGTGCGCCAATGCAACTCCTCCTCCGGCCCCAACACCTGCGCCATGCCCCCGCGCTTGGGATCGATGGCGTACATGAAGGCAAAGCTGATGGGCGGATCCCCGGGCAACGTTACCCGGCTATACCAACCCTCAAAAAACCGCTCTGTGCAGCCATCCCAGTGGTAGCCGGCATGGGGCAGGGATCCCCAATCTGTTGAGCTGTTTTGCCCAGAGCAAGCCGTCGTCGAAGGAAGCGCCATTGAGACCTAAGCCATCGCAACAATGATAGATGGAAGTTTATGATTACCAAAACAACAATTGTATTGTTTCTATGTTCATTTGCTCTTAGGATATCAACCGAGCTGAGGCTTAAGGATTTCTTGAGATTTCACCAAGGAAATCCATGGGTCAGGCGACTTGAACTGGAAAGCTTCCTTCTTGCCTTTAGATACTCTTTCGATGAGGTGAGCATGACATCACGTCGTAACTTTTTGCTGTCTGCGGGTGCGGCCACAGTGGGTGGGCTCGTGAGTGGCAGCTTAGCACGGGCCAGCACAGGCTACTGGGTTGCCCAGGCCAGCGGCCCAGAAACCCCCAATCTCAGGTTAGGCTTTATACCGATTGTGGAGTCTGCCCCCCTGATCATCGCCAAGGAGAAGGGCTTTTTCGACAAGCACGGCATGACCGGTGTAGAGGTGTTAAAGCAGGCCAGTTGGCCGGCAGCCCGTGACAACGTGGTCATCGGCTCAGCAGGTGGGGGCATTGACGGCGGCATGTGGCAGATGCCGATGCCTCACATGATCCACATTGGCGCCATCACCAACAATCAGCCGGTGCGCATGGCAGTTCTGTGTCAGTTGATCACCCAAGGCAACGGAATTGCCATTGCTGGAATGCATGTTGGCAAGGGTTTGGGGCTGGATATCTCGGGAGCCGCGGATTACATCAAAAATTTCAGCGCCAGCAACGGGCGCAAGTTCAAAGCTGCCTATACCTTCCCCAACGCCAATCAAGATTTTTGGATCCGCTACTGGCTTGCCGCCGGGGGAGTGGATCCGGATCAAGACATTGACCTCCTGACGGTGCCCTCTGCCGAGACGGTGCAGGGGATGCGCAATGGCACCATGGACGCTTTCAGCACTGGGGATCCCTGGCCCTACCGAATTGTGGCGGATGGAATTGGGTTCATCGCGGCCCTTACCCAACAGATTTGGCCCTTTCACCCCGAAGAATACTTGGCCATTCGCGCCGATTGGGTAGAGCAAAACCCCAGGGCCACACAAGCCACTTTGATGGCGGTGATGGAAGCGCAGCAATGGTGCGACGATCCGGCCAACCGAGAAGAATTGGCCCGCATTCTCTCAGGCCGTGCCTACCTAAATGTGCCGGTTGAAATTCTCACGCCTCCTTTTCAGGGCAAGTACGAACTGGGAGACGGCAAGTCGGCTGTCCAGGATTTCAACGCCGGGCCCTTGTACTGGGAAGATGGTCGGGGCAGCGTCTCTTATCCCTACAAGAGCCATGACCTTTGGTTCCTGACGGAATCCCTGCGTTGGGGCTTTCACGCTCGCTTCCTGACCGATCTGGATACCGCCCGTCGTCTGGTGGATGAAGTGAACCGTGAAGATCTCTGGCGTGAGGCCGCCCAGGCACTGGGGGTGAAGAACATCCCCAACAACACCTCGCGGGGAACAGAGCGTTTCTTTGACGGTGTGGTGTTTGACCCACAGGATCCGCAGGCTTACCTGAACAGCCTGAAAATCAAAAGGGTCTAATATCAACCCCGGCCAACACAGACGCATCTCTTGCACAACAGGGATCCTGCCTACCTGCGGGATCCCACGAGGTCGAAAAAAGCTGTGCCGAGCTTTCTGCCCAAATGATGAAAAGTTGATGGATGCTATGAGCCTCGCACTTTTTGAATAACTTTGAATGCTATGTTGAGGATCGGCTATGTTGGCTCTACTTCACGTTCCGCGCGAACTCTTCAGGGATCCTCCTTTTGAGAGGCCGGCCCAGCCCCGCTGGGACAAGCTCATTCTCTCGATAGCCGTGGAGGCGCTGAGCTTTCTAATTGTCGTGAGAGTTTTGTTGAGTTTGCAATCCCTGTGTTTGCCCCTCCAAGGAAAAGGCAAGGCCAATCCCAGTTCATGCTCTGTTTCCAACACGTTGTAGAACCCTGCGGCTGGAATGTTCTGAGAGCGCGACAACAGAGAACCTTGTAAAACCCTATCCTCCTCTAGGAGCTATGACGACGACACTTTCTTCTCCGGCAAAGTCTTCGGCAGCGAAGCTCGATTTGGCGAAGTACCGAGATCAGATTCTCCCCCCTGTGGTGGGTATTGTTGGATTCCTGCTCATCTGGCAGCTCTTGGCCAGTGCCAACCTTATTCGGCTGCCGGGGCCCTGGGATGTGTGGATGGACGAGCGCAGCCGATATCTGATCCTGCATCCTTTGTATCGCAACAGCGACCTCGACCAAGGGCTGCTGCGCCAAACCTTGGCCAGCCTACAAAGGGTGGCCATCGGCTATTGCAGTGCCGCTTTGGTGGGCATCACGTTGGGCATTTTGGTGGGAAGCAGTGTGTGGATCAACCGAGCTTTGGATCCCATTTTCCAATTTTTGCGCATGGTAGCTCCCTTGGCTTGGGTGCCCATATCTTTGGCTGCTTTGCAACGCAATGAGCCGGCTGCCCTGTTCGTTATTTTTATTACCTCAATTTGGCCCATTCTCATCAACACGGCTGTGGGGGTGAGACAGATCCCGGAAGACTACATCAACGTCTCCAAAGTGCTCAAGCTCTCCAAAGTGGACTTCTTTTTTAAGGTGTTGCTGCCCTCAGCCCTGCCCTACATGTTCACAGGTCTGCGCATCGGCATCGGCCTGTCTTGGCTGGCCATTATTGCCGCAGAGATTGTGATGTCGGGTGTGCCGGGGATCGGCTTTTTCATCTGGGATGCCTACCAGCAGAACTACGTTACGGAGATCATCGTTGCCGTCATCTACATCGGAGCGGTGGGATTGCTTTTGGATCGCCTGATGTCTGTTTTGCAAAACAAGATAGCCAACCAATGATGTGTTGTCAGTGCTTGGTTGGCTTAAGGCTAGATGAGTGATAGGTTGGGAGGCTTTCTGTGTCTGTATTGGTCAGTGTAGAGCAGGTGGAAAAATCTTTTCCTCTGCCCGGAGGGCAGGAATACCTTGCTCTGAAAGGGATCGATCTGCAAATCCATCGAGGGGAGTTTGTCTCCTTAATCGGCCACTCCGGCTGTGGCAAATCCACCCTATTGAACATGGTGGCGGGGCTGTCTTTGCCTACGGGGGGGATCGTAGCTTTGGATGGACATACCATTACGGCTCCCGGCCCCGATCGCATGGTGGTGTTTCAGCATTACTCGCTTTTGCCTTGGCTAACGGTTCGGCAAAACATTGCGCTAGCGGTGAATGCCGTTCTTAAAAAGCATTCTCCAGCCGAGCGTCAGCAGATCGTGGAAGAGCACATCGATCTGGTGGGCTTGCGCCACGCAGCAGATAAGCCCCCAGCCCAATTGTCCGGGGGTATGAAGCAGCGGGTGGCCATTGCCCGTGCCCTGGCTTTGCGGCCCAAAGTGTTGCTGCTGGATGAGCCGTTTGGCGCTTTGGACGCGCTCACGCGCGGGAACTTGCAAGAGCAGTTAATGCGCATCTGCGAAGAACATCAGATGACCACCCTCATGGTCACCCACGATGTGGACGAAGCGGTTCTTCTGTCAGATCGTGTGGTTATGCTCACCAACGGGCCGGGATCCCGAATTGGGAACATTTTGACCATTGATATTCCTCGGCCCCGCCGTCGGCTGGAGGTGGTCAACCATCCCAGCTACTACAGCTACCGCAGCGAGATCATCTACTTTTTGAACCAACAAAAACGGATTAAGCAATGGCGTGCTCGCCGCAGCACTGTGGTGGCCAGGCATGGCTTGGAAAAGATCAACTTGGAGATCGGCTTTGTGCCCCTCACTGCCTGCGCTCCGTTGGCTGTGGCCAAAGAAAAAGGGTTTTTTGCCAAACACGGCTTGGAAGAAGTGAATTTGGTGCGGGAAACCAGTTGGCGAGGGATCCAAGACGGCATTCAGGGAGGTTATCTGGATGCGGCCCAAATGCCCGCCGGTATGCCGGTGTGGATGTCTTTGGGCGGAGGGGATAACCCGCCTCAGCCGGTGGTTACGGCCCTCACCTTGACCCGCAACGGCAATGCCATCACCTTGCATAAGCGGTTCTACGAGCAAGGGATCCACACCCTCAGCCAGTTGAAGGCTTACATCCTGGATAGTCCCAGCCGTCGGCTCACCTTTGGAGTGGTGCATCCCAGCTCTATGCACAATTTGCTGTTGCGCTACTGGCTGGCAGCCGGTGGGATCCACCCGGATCATGACGTGGTGCTGAAAACGCTGCCCCCGGCTCAGATGGTGGCCAACCTAACAGCCGGCAACATCGATGGCTACTGTGTGGGAGAGCCCTGGAATTTGCGGGCAGCCCTGGAGGGCAGTGGCTTTACGGTGGCTACAGATCTGGAGATTTGGCTGGGCCATCCCGGCAAAGTGTTGGGGGTGCGAGAAGATTGGGCCAGGGCCTACCCCAACACCCACATTGCCTTGGTGAAAGCGCTGTTGGAAGCCTGTCGCTACTGCGAAGATCCGGCCCATCACGACGAGATTCGCGAGCTGCTCAGCCGCCGCGCCTACCTGAGCACCGACCCCTCCTACATTCATCTGGGGGATCCCCAGCGCCTAATCTGTGACTTGGACAGGCCGATGCGGGAATATGCCCACCACCGCTTCTTTCTGGGCGCCGGCAACCGTCCCAGCCGCACCGAGCATCTGTGGATGATGAGCCAAATGGCCCGCTGGGGGGATCTGCCCTTCCCTCGCAACTGGGTGGAGATCGTGGAGCGGGTGTGTCAGGTGGGGGTATTCAGTACGGCAGCCCGCGAGCTGGGGCTGGATGTGTCTTACCAGCGGCAGCCCATTCAGTTGTTCGACGGGATCCCTTTTAATGGCGAGGATCCCCTGGCCTACCTCAACAGCTTGGCGATTAAGCACGATATTTATGTAGCCGAGGTTGCTTTGGATCGTCGTCCTGTGTTGCTCTAGATACCCACTTGGGCACCCTTGCAAAAGCACATTCCCTGTTGTGAGAAAATGATGAATTGGAGCACCCCCCGATGACTGCCCTCTTGACAACCTCTACCCCGGTGAACGTAGCCGCAGAACCCTACCTAAGCCTTGAGAACGTCAGCAAGACCTACTCAACTCCCAAGGGGGATTATCCCGTCTTGCGAGATATTAATCTCAGCGTGAACGAGGGAGAGTTTGTCTGCCTGGTTGGGCATTCCGGCTGTGGCAAAACCACCCTGCTGAATATGGTTTCCGGCTTTGCCCGGCCCACCAGCGGCTCGGTAAAGCTGAAAGGGCAGCCGATTACAGCTCCTGGCCCGGAGCGCATGGTGGTGTTTCAAGGGTATGCCCTGTTGCCCTGGCTCACAGTTTATGAAAACGTCTATTTGGCCGTTCGGTCGGTATTTCCCCAAAAGAGCCAGTCGGAAAAGCATCGAATTGTGGAAGAACATTTGGATTTGGTGGGGCTGGGGGAAGCCGCTCAGAAATATCCCTCGCAAATTTCGGGAGGGATGAAACAGCGGGTAGCCATTGCTCGTGCGTTGGCCATCCGTCCAGAAGTGCTGATTTTGGATGAACCCTTCGGGGCCTTGGATGCCATTACCAAAGAGGAGCTTCAAGAGGAGCTGTTGCGCATTTGGGATGAACATCGCTGCACGGTTTTGATGATTACCCACGACATTGATGAGGCGCTGTTTTTGGCCGACCGCCTGGTGCTGATGACCAATGGCCCTGCAGCCACCATCGGGCAGATCGTGACCATCCCCTTCCCGCGCCCTCGGGATCGCGAGCGGATTCTTGAAGATCCGCAGTACTACCGCCTGCGCAACTCGGTTCTCAGCTATCTCTACGGCCATGAAGCCAACCCAGAGGCGGCTTGCCGATGAGCCGATAAATCAAACCTAGAGCAGTTGGCGGAGCGAGAGGGTGACCGGGCAGCCGGAACCCCTTGGCCGTCAGGGGCAGCGCTTGGGCAGGCGATCCGCAAACCTCTCTTGGAACTCGCCCACAACATTGCGCAACCGCTCGTCCAAAACGGCCAGCGTCTGGGATGCGATCTCGTCCGGCACGCCGCCGAAAAACGCCTCCGCAATGCCCCCGGCAATGCAGGCCATGGTGTCTGCGTCTCCACCAAGGGAGATGGCGTTGCGCACCGCGTCTTCAAAACCGTCTGCCTCTAGGAACGCGATGATCGACTGGGGCACCGAGCCCTGACAGGAGACATCGAAGCAGTAGTGCTCCCGGATATCGTCCAGCCGCTCGGATAGGCAGTATCCGAACTCTTGCTCGATGTACGTCTTGATGTCGGCCTTGGTGTACCCTGACCGGGCGAGAAACACGGCGGCTGCCGTAGCCTGAGCGCCGCGGATGCCCTCCGGGTGGTTGTGGGTTACCTCGGCACTGGCCCGCGCCTGGGCCAGCACTTCTTCCAGCGTGTTGCAGGCGATGCCAATGGGGCTAACCCGCATGGCGGCTCCGTTGCCCCAACTGTAGTACGGCTCACGGCAGCGATGCTCGGCCCAGTGGATGAAGCTGCTCCCGTACCCAGCCTCTGGGTAGGCGTGGAAGTACTCATGGTACCAATCGACGTAGCTACCGCCCCGCAGCAGCCGCTCGGCCACAGCGACCGTCAGAACCGTGTCATCGGTAAATTGGCTGGCCTCGACGAACAGCGGAAAGTTCTCCGTTTTGGTGCCCGAGTGCTCATGGACAGAGCCGATAACATCCCCGGCAATGGCTCCCAGCATCAGTACCCTCTCCTTTTTCTTTTCCCAGTTCTCAATCTCCCGGTTCTCAATCTCGCCGTTTCCGAAAAGGCTCGCCCGCCCATCCAATTCTGAATCCGCACCCCTAGGCAATCAAGCGGCGCACCGCCCGAAGCAGCTCCGCGGGGGGAGGAGAGTTGGGATCCCAGCGAATTTCCAACTCAGGTGAGTCTTTGAGCACTTGAGGAGGGCCGGGCGAGGTGTGCAGGATGGCCACACAGCGCAAATTGCCCCGGTCTCGACAAAACTCGTGCCAGAGAGGGATAGCCTCGGGATCCCGGCTGACCACCAGGTAGTGGGAGCAGGCTTCCAGGATCGGCTGCTTTTGCGGATCCACCTTGCCGCCCACATCCACAATCACCAAGCTCTTTTGCCGACGCAAAGCCAGAATGGCCTGGGCATGGAAGCCAAAAAACTCAGGGGTTGAACGGCCCCGGTACCGCTGCTTGAGGGCTTCGGCCTGTTCTAGGGGTAAGTCCAGAGTCCAATTGCCTTCCCCATCCCAATGGGCCCGTTGCAGATAAATATCGGGATGCTCCGGCAGCAGAGCTTCGAAGAGGGCGCGGGCAAGACGGCTTTTGCCACTGTCGGGGGGGCCCACCACCATCACCGCCGCTGCCAATTCTGAACCCGGCCTTCCCTGCACCCAGGGGATGACCTGGCCCACCCGCACTTCGGGGGTATGGCTGGAGACCACCACCGCGCCCAAGCGTGGGTCATAACAGGCCACCCAACGGGTAAAGTGGCACTCATGCACCAGCCAGCCATACAGCCAAATGGGGGCCCGCCCCGTCAGAACCACACCCAGCCGGGCATCGATCCCTGCAGGCAGCCGAAGCTGAGCCAGATCCTCTGGGAAAACCAGGCGATCCGGTCGGGTCAGCTCAATTTCGATGACCTGAAAAGACAGTTCCGAAGAATGGGATCTTCGAGGGTCCTCGGCCAGACAGCCGGAAAGCAAATGCAGTGCCACAGCAGCCATGGGCAGATTTGACGAGACAGGTTGACTTCAGTATGGAAGAGATTGGAAGTGGAAGGTTCCAACTCATGTCAGAGTGGTCAGGCTCTCACTTGCGCCTTGCTCCAAGAAAACCCCTGGCCTGGAGTGCCATCAACTGGTTGACCTAAGAACCGAGGGAACTGTCGGATGAGCGGATTTGAGCTGCCTTTGACGGTGGAAGTGTTGCGTTGGTTAGCGGGCGGTCAGTTGGCCGAGCGCCTGGAGCGGGCCGTGCGCCTGTGGGTGTTGCTCGATTGCTTGTATGGCGAGGAGGGATGGCGGGATCTGCCGGAAACGTTTGGCTATACCCACATTCGGGATCGCTTGCTCTCGCCGTGGCATCCCAAGCAGGATCTGGCAAAAGGGATCCCTTCACCCTGTCCTGATGTTGACTGCATTTGCTGGAAACCCTTGAGGTTTTGGCTGAAGGATCCCAACCTATTGGCCGCCTTAAAAGCAGAAGTTCCGGATCTGGAAGCGCTGCTATCTGCTCAACCCTTTCACAAGACCCATCGCACACTGCGCAAAGAGCTGGATTACCTGGCTGCCCGGGGTTGGCTGCAACAAATTCAGGCCAACTCTAGGCGGAGAGATAATTTTCGCTGCCGTGCGCCGGGGGATCGTCCCCAACTGCCCGTATCTTCATCGGCTTTGACCTTATCGGGCCATCAACTGGAACAGATCTATCACATCCTCAGCGATGTGGCCTTTGTACATCCAGATGTGCAGGTTTTGCTGGATGAAATCTGGGAAAATCATCAGCACTCCCAGCGGCGGCTGTTTGTGTGGTTTGAGTACATCCTCTCAGACGAACAGCAAGAACGGGTGGATGAATATCAAAGCCAGCTAGAAGCCCTTTGGGCCAACCCAGAAGCAGGGGTGATCGGTTTTGACTACGCCACCCGCCAACATGGGATCCGGCGTATTCTCACCTATCCGGTCTGCCTGTTTTATGCCCGCCGCGCCAAGTATCTGGCAGCCTTTGGCCAGCTCCCCACCCCCGAGGGATCCCTGGGCTGGCACAATTTCCGCTTAGATCGGATCCAGTCTGAGCGCCTGGCGGTGATTCCCTGGGACGCTCCTTCCATTCCGCCAGAGCTGGCAACCCGCAAACGGCAGAGGAAGCTGCCCAGCCCAGAGGAAGTCCAAGCAGCATGGGAAGAAGCCTGGGGATCCGATTTTTACTTGCCCAAGGCTTTGTTGATTCTCCGATTTTCCCCGGAGTTTGCCCGTCGCTATGTGGAAAGCACAGTGCGACATCCCACCTTCCAGCCCATTGCCTACGAGCGGATCCCGGCTTTGGTGCAGCAGGCAGTGGCGGATGTGCAGGAACGCCAACAGATTTTGAACATTCTCCGGCAAAGGCCGGCCAGCGACCGCTATTTTCGGGCCTGGGTGCGGGTGGGAGATACCAATTTCACCATGCGTTTGCGCGACTGGCGGCCCAACGGCGAGGTGATCGCGCCACTGGCCTACCGGGAACAGATGGCTCGGGAAGCCCAGGCAGAGCTGCAGTTTTATCGCCCCGACCTGAAGCTTTCTTGACCTTCCTGCCCATGACCACCCTCTACCTAACCGAGCCGGGGACTGTGGTTCACTGCCAAAACCAAACCCTGCTCATTCGCCGCCGTGGTCAAGAGCAGCTTTGCCGCCTTGCGGAGGTGGAGCTGGTGGTGGTGTTGCCCGGGATCCAATTGACCAGCGCAGCTTTGGCCCAACTGCTGGATCGAGGCATCGAAACCATTTTTTTGCGTGCGGATGGCGGTTTTCGCGGTCGCCTGCAGGGATCCTTCTCCACCAACTCTGAGATCCGTCTGGCCCAGTATCAGCGGGCCTACTCCCCCTGGGGGCTGAGGTGGGCCAAGGTGATTGTGCGCGGCAAGATTCGCAACCAACGGGCAATTCTACAACTGCACAACCGGGCTACCCGCGGCCAAATTGCCCCCTTACAGGAGGGTATTGATGTTATCGCCGCCTACCTGCAACAGTTGGATCGCTCCACCACTCCTCCGGATCGAGAAGCGCTGATGGGCCTGGAGGGCATTTGCGCCCGCACCTACTACCAATCCCTGCAACATTGCTTTCCGCCTGAGTGGAACTTCACTGGCCGCAACCGACAGCCGCCGCTCGACCCGATCAACGCTCTGCTCAGTTGGGGCTACGGGGTGCTGCTGGCCCGCGTGTTCTCGGCAGTGGTGATGGCCGGGTTGGATCCCTATCTCGGCTTTTTCCACGCCAACTTGCCCTACCGCCCCAACCTGGTGCTGGACATGATGGAGGAGTTTCGACCCTTGGTGGTGGATTGGGCTGTGCTCCAGCTTGTCAAGGCTGGCCTGCTCACGCCGGAAGACTTTGAGCCGTCGCCGGATGGGACAGGCATATGGCTGGGATCCCTGGCCAAAAAACTGTTTTTGGGAGAGCTGGAACGCCGCTTCCGCGAGCCATTGCTCTATCCTCCCCAATCTCGCCGCCTGCCCCTCAGTCAAATTGTGCTGGAGCAAGCCCGCCGGCTGAGCCGTTGCCTGGTGAGCGGTGACCTAGACTATGAGCCCATAGAGCTGCGCTGATGCTGTGGTTGGTTTGCTACGACGTGGTGGACGATAAGCGGCGACAACAGTTGGCCAAGCAGTTGGAACAGTGTTGCCAGCGGGTGCAATACTCCGTGTTCGAATGCCCACTGGACACTGCAGAGTTGGAAAACAAGCTGGAACAGTCGTGGTTGCCCCTGCTGAATCTCAAGGAAGACAGTCTGCGGGCCTACCCTTTGGATGCCGCGGCCAAGAAGCAGGCCAAAGTCTTCGGGGGGCCTCCCCCCTATGAGCCGCCGGACTACCTGATCTTCTGAGGCTCTCCACCGGGCCGAAATTGTAAAGTTTTGTGCGCGATCTGTCGGGGCGAGCCATCACCAGCCTGACTCTGCCGGCACAAGATTTTAAGGGAAACTTTAGATCTTTTGCCCCGATTGGCCCAAAAACGTGACATAATGGCCGTAGCAAGCTCAATTTCCCCGCTTGCGCTTGGCCGCGAGGACAATGTTAATATCTGTGTCGAGGAATCTCCGTACTCCCTCGCGAACGCACCTTGAAAACCTCATGAATTCAGGCTTTTCCGAGGGTAGGGTTGATCCCTACCTTTTCCCCGCAAGGGGACGGAAACAAGGGAGGACGTTATGCGTTACACGAAGGAACAAATTCTGAAGGTTGATCCCTACCTTTTCCCCGCAAGGGGACGGAAACGCGGATTAAGTATCTGCTAAATCGACCAGAGGCTGATGTTGATCCCTACCTTTTCCCCGCAAGGGGACGGAAACCAGGGCTGCAGCTGTCCCTGCAGGGCCCCAGTGCCACGGGCGTTGATCCCTACCTTTTCCCCGCAAGGGGACGGAAACAAGCCAAATAAACGCCCGTAGAGAGAATGTTTTTAATTCTCGTTGATCCCTACCTTTTCCCCGCAAGGGGACGGAAACATCAGGTGGAAGTTCACAGGCCACCGCCCAATCTGGGCAGTTGATCCCTACCTTTTCCCCGCAAGGGGACGGAAACACGTGAGAGATTCCAGAGGCAGATCTGCCTCAGCCTCTAAGTTGATCCCTACCTTTTCCCCGCAAGGGGACGGAAACAACCCATCTTGGAATATGTACCAGGTTCCACGTATACTGAAGACTGTTGATCCCTACCTTTTCCCCGCAAGGGGACGGAAACGCACGGCAGCCCCTCGAAGATTTCCTCCTCATCTAAGGAAGTTGATCCCTACCTTTTCCCCGCAAGGGGACGGAAACGGTACTGCCCATTGTACACCAGCTCGGAATGTACTTCGTTGATCCCTACCTTTTCCCCGCAAGGGGACGGAAACCACATACTCGATAACCTCGCTACCGTTGCTCTCCTCGACGTTGATCCCTACCTTTTCCCCGCAAGGGGACGGAAACCTCCCCAACCCCTTGGACAGCACTCGACTGTCAGTCGGTGGGTTGATCCCTACCTTTTCCCCGCAAGGGGACGGAAACCAGATCTCTTCCAGCCAGCGCAGCCCACCTGTCTCGTGGTTGATCCCTACCTTTTCCCCGCAAGGGGACGGAAACCTTCGGGAAGTACGGAACGTATAGGTATTCAATCACCGTAGTTGATCCCTACCTTTTCCCCGCAAGGGGACGGAAACAAGCCCACGACCAGGGAAGATATACGAGTAGCCCATTAGTGCTAGTTGATCCCTACCTTTTCCCCGCAAGGGGACGGAAACTAAAATTTATATTCTGCCAATTGTTATCTGATATTCCTGTGTTGATCCCTACCTTTTCCCCGCAAGGGGACGGAAACGAGGATGTTCCAAAGTCACTACCTTGCCGCCGAAAGTGTTGATCCCTACCTTTTCCCCGCAAGGGGACGGAAACCCTTATGCACTTCTTGGATCTGCGGGCCAAAGCTGACGTTGATCCCTACCTTTTCCCCGCAAGGGGACGGAAACTTTACCTCTAAGCAAGCCTCCAGAAGGCTGTGCCAGGCGTTGATCCCTACCTTTTCCCCGCAAGGGGACGGAAACCCGGCGTCGCACCACAGCTTCAAAGAACTCAGCTCCTTTCCGATGTTGATCCCTACCTTTTCCCCGCAAGGGGACGGAAACGTTGAATCCCCAGGTGTTGTCCACCTCGGAAACTTCATCACGTTGATCCCTACCTTTTCCCCGCAAGGGGACGGAAACTAGTTACCAAACGTCCCCGAATAAATCGGAGGGCGTCCAGGTAGTTGATCCCTACCTTTTCCCCGCAAGGGGACGGAAACCTTCTTACCTGCTCCCCTACGAAAGGACACTAAGTGTTGATCCCTACCTTTTCCCCGCAAGGGGACGGAAACTCCAACCGACTCTTTTCTGCTAACAACTTTGCAATGTTGCGAGTTGATCCCTACCTTTTCCCCGCAAGGGGACGGAAACAGGGCCCAATAACTTGATTCGCATTTTACTATCCTCCTCCCTGTTGATCCCTACCTTTTCCCCGCAAGGGGACGGAAACCTCTTCCTTTAAGATATGGAAGCACTCACTTGCTTGACGGTTGATCCCTACCTTTTCCCCGCAAGGGGACGGAAACAAGGCCTTATCCCCCGTTCCTAATCCGGTGAGGAAGGTGTTGATCCCTACCTTTTCCCCGCAAGGGGACGGAAACGGCTATGCGCTCGTGTAGTATTCGACTTATTGATTCGGGGTGTTGATCCCTACCTTTTCCCCGCAAGGGGACGGAAACTGGGTGTAGTCATCAGAAACAACAGTGTAGTCATCGGTTGATCCCTACCTTTTCCCCGCAAGGGGACGGAAACGGTAGATCTGGGCAAACGACTCTGGGCCCGAGGCCACTGTTGATCCCTACCTTTTCCCCGCAAGGGGACGGAAACTAGAGAGAAGCGAGTAATGAGCAAAGAGAAGTGAGGTTGATCTCTACCTTCTCCCTGCAAGAGGCTCAACAAAGTACCTCAAGTCATCTAGGGAAGACTGCTCGACGAGTAGTCCTGGGATCCAGACTGGAGAGAGCGGCGGGCCAGCTTGGCATAGGTCTTCACCGTCTCGTAGGGCATCTCCAAATCAGCGGCGATCTGTTGTAAGCTCTCTCCACCTTCGCGGCGGGCCAGGATCGTCGCCCACAGTTGGGCAGTTTTTTCGGCGCGGGATCCCCCTTGTCGTTGCCGCTGGCTGAGAAAGAGGGCGCTCAGCTCCTCGATCCGCTGGGCCACCTGCTCTTCCCGGGAAGGGACAGGGGAGGCGGGTAGCTCTTCGGCCAACCAACCCAGGCGGGTTTGCCCTAGCCCAAAGGGGGTTTTGTGGCCGGTGCCGCAGTAGGGGGCAAGGTGGATCAGGGCTTGGAGCTGCTGCTGCAACAGCTCAGGCGCACGGGAGGAGACAGCCAACTGCACACAGCCGATGAATCCCGTCACGGATCCCTGGCGACCTGCGGTGGTTTTGACCGATTCCAGACGGTGCCGCTGGATGATCACTTCCCCATCCACCCAATCCAGAAAAGGCTCCGCCTCGATGGGCAGACCGGAAAAATCGTTCCAACGGCGCAGATAGCTGTGGAACAGGTTGCGAGGGATCGGCAGCGGCAGATGGTGGCCCCGGTGGCGAAAGCTGGTGGGCGAGACGAAGGAAAGGCTCCAGGAGCGGGGGGAAAGAGGCTGCTCCAACAGTTGACGATAGGTGCGCGGGGGGATCGAGATCTGCCATCCCAGGATCTGCAGCGGGGATCCCCGCAATTCCAGCCAGGTGGGCAGCCGTTGGCACCACCCTCGCAGCCACTCCACCACCGGCGGGTTGAGGCCGGTGATCCACCAGCGGAAGGGGAGATGAGGCGGGATCAGCGGTCGCCCCCCCTGCTCGCGGAACGGCCCCATCAGCCGGGAGAGGGTAAAAGGTTTCTCCGATTCTCCATCGTGCAAATAGGCCGATAGCTGCGGGTCTGTCTCTTGCACCTGGCTCAAGAACCAGGCGTGCAGCCCTTTGGCATAGTGGGGATCCAGCAGGTAAGACCGAGGAGCCTGAACTTCCAAGGTGATCCCCACCAACTCGGATCCCGTCGGCCACTTGCCGTTCGCTTCTCTATCAGCAGATGGCTCTGAGAAACTCAGCATAGGCACAGCCCATTCCCAGTCCACAGCAACAATCAACACAAAACCCAACTTTCCATTGAGAAAATTTTAGAAGGGATCCCTTCTTATTGGGTTTACTCTCGAATTGCCCGTTGTACAGGCAGAAAAAATCTCACAATCTGAAGAAAGCCTTGAAATCGTCTGCAACCCATCGCACTCGATCTATACTGCTAGCAAGCTAGAGGACTGAAAACCATGAGGCGAGAGCGTTTATCGGATATGGCTGAAACAATCGGTAACCTCAATGGCATCTCTCGGCTTGATTCGATTGGTTACCCACCCAACCGGCAAACCCTTTTTTGAAGGGCTCTGGTCTTCCGCGAAGGATTAAAAATCGAGGCCAATTGCCCCCAGCCTTTAGGGATCTGTCCGTCGCAGCCGATGGAAGCCCTGTCCAAGACTTGTCTTCCTTTTTCGCATTTCGCAGGTGCTGCTCATGACCCCTACTTCTGCTCCCTCTCCCGTTCCTGTTGCCTTGGCCTGGTGCCTGGCGTGGGGAGAACAGCGGGATCCCCAGTTTGCCCTGGAGACCTTGCAGCAGATGCGGGCCGCCGTTCGCGCCGACAACGAGGCCGGGATCCCAGAAGAGCTACGGCCCATTTTGGCTCAGGTGCGCCAATTTCAGGAGAGCATGGCGGCGAAGACCTTTCCCAGAACCCCGGCGGAGCTGCAATCCCGCTACCCGGAGCTGTGGCAGCAGACAACCCGCATCGGCTTGGTTTACGGGGGGGCCACCAAGATCAAGAGCTATGTCTTCGAGTCGGCCAAGCTGCCGGAAATCCGCGGGGCCTCCGCTTTGTTGGATCGCATTAACCTGGTGGATCTGCCCGCCTTTTTCGGGGATCCCGAGCAAACCTACCTGGGATGGGAAGGTTTGGGGAAAGAGTCTCAAGCAGAGCTGAGGGCCTATGTGGCCGAGCAGATCCGGCCTTGGCTGCAGCAGCACTACCCGGCTTTGGCGCAAGCCCTGATCCCGGAGCTCATCATCTACTCCACCGGGGGCAATCTCCTGGCCTTTTGCCCGGCGGCCCATGTGGACGATCTCTGTGAGGCCATCGAGCGGCGCTACACCGAAGAAACCCTCACCGCTAACGCCTGCGCCGTGGGATCCGCCTTTCGGCTGCTGGAACTGCGCTACGGCCTGTTGCGGGATCCCATCGAACGCACCCCCTGGCTGGATTGGCTGGCGCAACACAAAACCCATCCCCTGGTGAGAGCCTATTTTGGGGATGGCAGCGAAGCCAGATTTCAAGACCGCAAAAGTTTCAACGAGTTGGTGGGTTACCTGGCCGCCCGCTTCAACCACCGCCGCAACGGCAATCCGGATCCCGGTCGCCCCAGCCGCGCCCATCCCGCCTTTTTTGAAACCCATCCCTACCTGCGCCGCGACAGCATCGACCGTCGCCCTGCCATCGCCAAAGCCGACCTGGTCGATCAGCCCTGGCTCTCGGAAGCCACCGCTCGCAAAGCCCTGGTGGGTCGCCAGGCCAAGCGCATTGAAACAGGCAAGCAAGGGTGGTTCCGCAAGTTCCCCACCTGGGATCCCGGCTTTGTGGAAAGCTGGGTAACGCGATTTGCCCGCTTTCTCAACTCTCCCGCCGGCGAGCCCTACCGGGAGCGCTATTTGCAGCCCCATCAGGGATCTGTCCAGGGGATCGGCGAGGCCCAATCTCTACGGGAAGTGGCCAACGCCAGCCTGGGCAGCCAGGGCTTTGTGGCTTACCTTTACGCCGATGGCAACGACATGGGGGGCTATGTGCAGCAGATCCAAACCCCAGAAGCCTACCGACAATTTAGCCGGGATGTTTCCGAGGCAACGGAAAAAGCCGTTTACCACGCCCTCGCCCAGCACCTGCAGGCCCATCGGCTGCACGGCCTATCCCCAGATCCGGAAACCGGCAGAGACCGCAACGGCGAGTGGATCCACCCCTTCGAGATCCTGACCATCGGCGGAGACGATGTGTTGGTGGTGGTGCCTGCCCACAAAGCCCTGGAAATTGCCGCCACCTTCTGTGAGCAGTTTGAGCAGCTCCTGCTGGACACCTCGGCAACCTATGCAGCTCAATCTTCCGGCAAGGTGCCTCACCGCTACCCGGCGGCAGATCGGAAGCTCTGTCGGCTCTCCGCCTCGGTGGGGGTGCTGATCGCCTCGGAAGACACCCCCATTTACTACGCCGAAAAGCTCACCGAACAACTGTTGAAATCCGCCAAGAGCTACGCGAAAAAGCTGAAGCCCAAAGACAAGGACTGCTCTGTGGCCACCATCGACTTTCTCTCGTTGAAGTCGGTCGCCCTGGTTGCCTCCAGCATCCAGGATTTTCGTCGGGAAGCTCTGGAGATCCGCCAGAACAGCCACACCCTCAAGCTCTACGCCGGCCCCTATACCGTCCCGGAAATCCACGGGTTGCTGAGAACGGTACAAGCCCTGCAGGAGGCCAATTTTCCTCGCTCCCAGCTTTATCAGATTCGCAGCTTCTTGGAAAAAGGCAAACGCACCGCCACCCTCAACTATCTCTATTTCCGCAGCCGCCTGGGCAAAAAGGGGCAGCCGCTGATGGAGGCTTTTGAGCGCACCTGGTGCAAGGCCAAAACCAACGACGGCCACCTTCCCCCCTGGATGTATGTTGAGCCACAGGTATCCTCGTCAACGCCAACCTATGAAACCATCTGGCGGGATCTGGTGGATTTGTACGCCTTTGTGCAAAAACAGCCCCAGGCCGAGGGTCGGCCCGTTCTGGCGGAGGTGGAGTGATGGTGAGACTGGCAGAGCTGCCCCAAGCGGGGCGAACGATCACCTCTATCCCTTTGAGGGCCACCCTCGCCTCTGCCCTGGCGGTGGGAGCCGGCGGCTCCAGCGGCTCCCTGGCGGATAAGCCCCTGCTCAAAGATGCCTTTGGCAGGCTGATCATTCCCGGCTCCCAACTGAAGGGGCGGCTGCGCCACGAGTGCGAGAAACTGGCCCGTGGCCTGGGCTGGGCCATTTGCCGCTCTCCCGACCCAGAGCGCATGTGTCCGCAGCGGGAGGGCAGCGCAGGAAATTTCCACCGCCCCGAATACCAGGTGGAGGGCTACGCCGGATCCCATTGTCTGGTCTGCCAGATATTCGGCAATCCGGCCCTGCCTGCCCGCCTGTGGGTGGAGGATCTCGTCTGCGAGGTGCCGCCAGCAGCTCTGGAACCAACCCTTCGCCCTGGGGTCACCCTCAACCGCCGCCGCCGCACCGCCGAGGATCAGCGGCTCTACCTCATTGAGACCTCTCCCGCGGCTGAGCTGACTTTTTCCGGATCCCTGCAGCTTTTGCCCGATTGCCCTTCCTGGGGCAAAACTCTCCTGTTGGCGGCCCTGCACCACCTGATCGCGCTGGGGGGCAGCAAATCCGCAGGTTTGGGCTGGCTGCACTGGGATCCTGGATCCCTGCAGGCTCTCCAGCCCACCGCAGCCGATTGGGCTTTCTTGGCCCAGGGAGGGAGCTGATGGAAGCCATTCAACTCACCCTAACGGCTCAGTCTCCCTTGGCCATCGGTCGGCAAAAGCCGGGCGGCTCCATCAGCGAGGCCCAGGATTACATTCCCGGCAGCGTGATTCGCGGTGCTCTGGCCGACCTCATGCTCAGCCAAACCCAACATCGCCCTGCCGAGGCGCTGGAAGGAGATTTGGCCGCCCTGTTTACGGCAGCTCGGCCTGCTGTGTTTACCCACGCCTATCCGGGATCCGGCAGCAAGGTCTTGCCGGCCACGGCCTTCAGCTCGAAAAACAATCCCGGCTTCCGCTCAGAGGCGGGCAAAACGGGGGTGTTCGACACGCTCCTGGATCGCTTCTGCTCACAGCGGCTGGGGATCCCGTTCGATCCCACAGAGCCGGACGGTTCCGGGGGAAGAGTGGAGCCCTTCGGGGGGTTCTACAGCCAGCAGGAGTCTGACCTGGGGCCCCGCTACGAACGAGCTGCTGTGTCCAAACGCCTGCTCACGCGGGTGGGGATCAACCGTCGCCGCGCCACTGCTGCCGACCAAATCCTCTACAGCCTAGAGGTGATGAACGAGGGCAAAGCCCGCCCCAATGGGCATCTGGAGCGCTCCCTTTTCAGCGGCTACATCTACCTGCGGGATCCCGAGCTGGCCGAGACCCTCACCCGCTACCTCAACGCCCACGCCCACCTGCTGCGCTTGGGAGGAGGGGTGTCGCGGGGATTGGGCCGGGTCAACGTCACGGCTCGGCGTCTGGCTGCTCCCCGGCCTTCCCTGGCCCAGCGGGTGGAAGCCTTCAACCAAAAGCTGCGGCAGCGCTGGCAACAATGGCAGGTGTTCGGGGATCCCTGGCAGCCCCTTCCGCCGGAGCGGCAGTATTTCTCCATTGGGCTGCAGTCGGGGGCCATTCTCAAAGAGCGCTGGCAACGCACCACCGTGCTCACCCCCCAGATGCTCCAGGAAGAGGCCAACTGCGAAGATGGATCCCTGGCTTTGGAGCTGGCCTTCAGCAGCTACGCCTATGTCTCCGGCTGGAACGCTGCCTGGGGTCTGTTCAAAGATGTAGAATTGGTAACCACGCAGGGCAGCGTCTTTCTGCTGAGCACCACGCAACTGGAGCGTTGGATCCCGATTTTGGCGGAGATGGAATACTGGGGGATTGGCGAACGCACTGCTGAAGGATTCGGCCAAATCGAAGTTTGCAGTCCGTTCCATCATCATTTCTGGGAGAACCCGCTATGACCTTCGCCACCAGCGAGATCACATCGGAACAAGAGCTCAAGATCCAACGGCAAATCCGGCTGGCCGAAGATGATCTGGTCGCCAGAATTCAAGCCGCCTTGGATAACTTCAGAGGTCTCAACAGATTGGAAGAGGCCCAATATCGCAACCTATTGCACGTGGCAGCTTCCACCGAAAGCTCAGAGGTGATCAAGAACTTTTTGCGCTACCAGGTGGGGCGCGATGACAAGTGGGGGCGGGGCAAAGACTCTTTGGCAGAAGCCATCATCAAAGACATCGACAACTGGATTCATCAAAGGGCTATAGCCATCGCCAGGGAAGCCGGAATTGAAAGAGCATCCCCCAAAGTCAACGAGATCAAAATTGACTTGATTCGGCGCTACCTGGGCTATGGGGCCCGCTACCTCAAGTACAAGCGAGAGGGAGGAGGATCCTAGACCGTGACCTACAGCAGTTTTACCCTTGAGAGAGCCATTTCGACCTTTCAGCTCAGGTCAAGAATCATCCATGGCCTGTTTGCAGAGGTTCCACCGACTGAGTGCTCCGATTACTTGAAAATAACCCTAGATCGCTATCTCGGCTTGGCCACCTCGGTCAACAGCGAAAAAGCCCGCTCCGAGTTTATCATCGCCCCTGTGCTGGGAGAGGTGAAGTACCTATGTCGGGATCAAATCTCGCTGTTTTCCGGCAAGGAATTCAACGTGGATCCCGAGAGGGGGTTGGTGGGCCTATGCGACTACATCATTTGCCTATCCCCTCTCCAACTCTACATTCAAGATCCGGTGGTGATTATCGTTGAGGCCAAAAAAGAAGACTTGATCGGGGGTCTGGGCCAGTGCGTTGCCGGTATGGTGGGGGCACAGGTCTTTAACAAGAACTCCAATTCTCAAGTAGACAGTGTCTATGGAGCAGTAACCTCAGGAACCAACTGGCGATTTGCAAAACTCGAGGGTGACCAACTCTTTATCGATGACAGGGAGTACTTTATCTCAGAAATTGCTCAGATCCTAGGGATCCTCTTGAGTTTTATTAAGGGCTCCGTCTCGCTTCGGGAATGGCAAACCTCTGCAGTACAAGCCTTAACTTGAGCAGCCATTTGAGGGAACAATGTTCGACGTTTTCAAAAACCGCTTGGAAATCACCGGCACCCTCACCACCGTGACCGCTCTGCACATCGGGGTGGGCCGCTCCACCGAACCCATCGGCTCGGATTTGCCGGTTCTCAAGGATGCGCTGGGCCGTCCGCTCATTCCCGGCTCCAGTTTGAAGGGGGCGATGCGCTCTCGCCTGGAAAGTTTCTTGCAGGGCATCAACCCAGAGCTGGCCAGGGATCCCAGCGAATTGACCAGCAGCGAGCAATTTCGGGTCATCAACCAAATTAAAAATGATTACAAAGGAGACGACGCAGCCCTGACCCAAAAGCTCATCGAGGCCACCGACTGGGTCTCGCAGGTGTTTGGATCCCCTTGGTTGGCCGGCAAGGTGCAGATCCGGGACTTGCCCGTGGTGCCGGAGGCCTGGTTTGGCCAATACCAAGAACGGGATGGCGTGGCCATCGATCGGGATACGGAAACGGCGGCAGATGGCAAGCTGTATGACTTTCAAGTGGTGCCCGCCAACACCCCTTTTCGGTTTCATGCCGTCGTCGAAAATGCCGAGGAATGGGAACTGGGCCTCTTGGCCATCGGCTTGCACCAACTGGAAACGGAACAGATCCCCCTGGGTGGAGGCCGCTCCCGCGGCTTGGGAGTCGTCCGCTTGCAGATCTCGGCAATCTATTGGTTCGACTCGGAAGGGGATCCAAGACGGCTGCTGGCCTATCTGCAAGAGCTGGTGGCCGGATCCCGGCAGCCGCTCAGCCCGGAACAGGCTGCCGCCTTGCGCCAAGACTGGGTGGAAGCCCTGGTTGCCAAGTTAACAACGGCCTCTCAACGGCAATCGGTCAGCCCCCGCAATTAAGGCACTTTTGTTCTCCTGTGAAGGATCCCAGGCCATGCACAAACGCTATGTCAACCATTGCACCCTCTGCCTTACCCTCAAACCCGACGGCCCTGTTCTCATCAAATCGGGCAAGGAAGGGGCCGACCCGACGAAGCCGGATATGGAGTTCGTCGAAACCTATCACCGCGGCGGGCGAACGGTCTATTTTCCCGGCAGCTCCCTCAAAGGGGCAATCCGCGCCCATGCGGAGCGCATCGTCCGAACGGTGGGCGGCGACAGACGTCCTGAGAAGGAAGGCTGCAAACTCTGGGCCAGCGATCCCCTCGACCAGAAAGCCAATCAATGGCTGGAAAAAATTGAAGAGCCCCACCGGGTTTACGCCCTTTCTTCTTTTACGGATCAGATGTTCGGCAACACGGCCATTGCCAGCCGGGTTCGCATTGAAGATGCCTATCCCAAGCCGGGAACCCCCCTGCGCCTGGAAGAACGCAATGGGGTGGCCATCGACCGCGTCTTTGGCTCGGTGGCAGTGGGGCCGTTCAACTATCAAGTGTGCGTAGAGGGATCCTTTCAAACCAAGATCCACCTGAAAAACTTTACCCTGGCCCAACTGGGCCTGCTGGGGCTGGTGCTGCGGGATCTGGATGAAGGCTGGTTTGGCATCGGCTTCGCCAAGTCCCGCGGCATGGGCACCGTTCGGGTGGAGTACGAGTGGGCGGTGGTGGACTATCCGGGTTGCCTGGTGGATGAGGCGAACAAGCAGATTCGGCTACTGGGATCCCCCCTGGTCTGGCCCCGGGGATCTCTGTTGGGGGCGGGCGAATTCTTAACCCCCGAAGAGGCGGGCAAATACGGCTTTCCCCAACCCGATAGCCAAGCGGTGCCGGTGGGAGCAGAGCCGATGCCTTTGGGATTTGGGGCGCGGCTGACCTGGGAGCAGGGATCCGAGGCCAAGGTGGAGCACCTGCTCGCTGCCGCCGTCAACAGTTGGGCCAAACTTCTGCAAGCGGAGGCCAAAGCCGTATGAAACCAGCCTACGTCGCCTCGCTCAGGATTCGAGACGGGGGGGAGCCCTCGCTTTCCCAAGTGCTCTCGGCCTGTTTTTCCACTTCTGAAAAAACCTACTCCTTTTTGCGCTGGCCCCACCAAGTCAGCGGCATTCAGGTGGGGATCCCGGCGGATCCCGTCTGTTCCGAGGGGCAAGTTTTCTCCCAACAAGGGGAACTGCGCTGGAAAAGCACCCCCCACGGCTGGGATCTGCTGTATCTGGGGATCCAAGCTCCCCCGGACTCCTTTATCCCTCTGCCGGGAGAGTGGCGGTGGGAAGACCACCCAGCCGATCTGTACGGATCCCAAAGTCAAGAAACCCGCTTCCCCAAGCTCCTCAGCCATCCCAAAGATCTCAGGGTAGGCCAGCGCTACTTCCGAGATGAGCGAACTGCCCGTGTTCACTTTATTGCCCTGATCCCGAGGTGACCATGACCCCCCAAGGCCCTCGCCCACTGCCCAACCAGGCTGCCTCTGCAAGATCCTCTGCCGGCGACAGCAGTCGAGGTGGAGGTAACCCAACCGTGTCTCCCAAACCCTATGAGCTGATCCCGTTTCCCACCCAGCCCCCCAAGCTGGAGCGGCCCGCCGGCCACGCCAAGTTCCACGCCGATAAGCTGCACGGCACCCTCTTTCTCACCCTGACGGTGCAGACTGCCGTCCACATCTCCACCGGCCACTTGGCCTTGGGCAGCGATGTTGGAGTCAAAGGGATCCCGGTGCTCAAAACCATGACCACCACCCCCAATGGAAGGCTCAAAATCCAGGGCAGCTCCCTCAAGGGGGCCATCCGGGCCATGTATGAGGCGATCACCAACAGCACCCTGGCGGTGATGATGAGCCAGTACCGAAATCGGATCCCCCCAGAGCGGCACCCCTGCCGCAACAAAGAGCAGCTTTGTCCGGCCAGCCGCGTTTTTGGTGCTCTCAACTGGCAGGGATTGGTGGAGTTCAGGGATGCCATTGCCACCGGCACCGGATCGGGTGGCGGATCCTTGCCCCCGCTGTACCGTCCTCGCCCGGATCAGTGCAAAGCTTACTTTAAAAAGGAAAACGGCAAAGTCATTGGACGCAAGTTCTACTACACCCACAAAAAAGCTTTGCAGGGCAGTTCAAGGGGAACACCCACCCAGCAAGCGATGCAAAACACGGTTTTCAAAACCCAAATCCATTTCAAAAACCTCACCCCTGCTGAGCTGGGCACCTTGCTCACGGTCTTGGGGCAGGATCCCAAGCATTCCATGCTGCTGAAGGTGGGGGGCGGCAAGCCCGTGGGCCTGGGATCCCTGCAGGTGACCCTCGACAAGATCGAGCGGCCCGGCAACCTAAAAGATCGCTACAGCCGCTATGATCCTGCAGAAGCCGATACTCTGGAAGGAGAACGCCTCCAAGCCTTTGTGCAAGAGCAAATTCAAGCTGCCCAAGGCTACATCTTGCCCGAACAACTCAGACAACTGGCCGCCATCCTAAGTCCCACTGCTCTGCGCGAGCCGCCCCCCGGCGTGTATTGAGGGTTCCCCTATGCTGTCAGACTCTGTCGATCTCAGCCCCCAATCTTGGGATCTCGCCCACGGCATCGCCATGACCTTGGCCAAAGAAAGGGTGGATGTCAACGAGTTGAGCAAGTGCATCGCCTATCTGCGCTCGGTCGCCCACCACCCCGACGCGGGATCCCGCTTTTTCCGATTCACCGGCGAGCTGGTGCGGGAAACTGGCCTATGCCGTACCCAACAAACCAGAAGATACTATCAGCTTATTGACGAAACCTGCAAAAGGTACTTGCAACCTCTGCAGGACAGGCCGGCAGAGATGCTGCAGATCCTGGGCTGGGCAGCCCGGCTGGCCCGCTACTACAAAGATGGGGGAATGCCCATTGGCGAGATTTCATCACCTCAGGGATCCCGACCCAACGACAACTCCGGTCGCAAGGACTCCGTTCCCCAAGGGGCGGGAAACAAATCCCAGGACGACAGACAACAACAAAACCATCAACACCAACAAGACCAGGCCCAGCATCAGGCCCGCAAAGCCCGCTTCCAGACCGGGCAAAAGCTGAAGGCCACCATCACCAACATCAAGGGCAACGAAGTCACCTTCCAGATTCTGGACACAGACACCAAGCTCACCCAGAAGAAGCCCAAACAGGCGGGATCCCTCTCGGTGGGGCAAGAGGTGCAGGTGGAAGTTCTGGATCTAAAGGAAGATGGCAGAATCCGCAAGGCCAAGCTGCTCTGAGCACAAAGCGGAACAGAGCCCTCGAAAAGTTTGAGTTAACCGGCCATCCATGCAGACCATCATCATGACGGTGGGCACTTCCTTGCTCACCAATCCCGACAAGAACCTAGAGCCGCAGCGCCCCTGGCTGGGACAAAAAACCATTGGGGATCCCCAGCGTGCTCTGGCCTGGATGAAAGAAGCAGACCTGGAATTGATCAGCGCCGAAACCAACACCTACTTGCGGCTGGATCCCACCTCGAATGATGCCTTGATTTTGCTGCACTCAGAAACCCCCGACGGATTGGAGTGTGCCCAGATTTTGAAGCTCTTTTTTGAGCAAGAGCTGGGTCAGCAGCAGGTCTCTTTGGTTCCCCTTCCCGGCATCAACTACGAGCTAGAGGGATCCTCACTGGAGCGGATGGCCGAGCTGTTGAAACAGTTGGCAGAGAGCGCCAAGGGGCTCGTCACCTTTGCTGCCACCGGCGGTTTCAAAGCCCAGGCCATGATCATGGCCGTGGTGGGCAGCCAATTGGGGATCCCGGTTTGCTACATCCATGAGCAATACAAATCCTTGGTCTACTTGCCCTACCTGCAGCCGGAAGTTCAGCCGCAGATCCCAAGGGCAGATCTTCCCGATTCAGGCCGCGATCGCTCCCAGATCATCCAAATCCAAAGCGACACCAGCCATCACCGACCCCGCAGTTGGGCCAAAGTGGAAAGACTCCTGCGAGACATTCCCTGGGTGGATCGGGTTCGCTACGATCCCCACGCCTACGCTGCCCCCAAAAACAGCGTCAAAGCCTCAAACCGCAAAACCGAAGATGGCCGCCACATTTTGTGGCTCCATCTCCACGAGAGCCAAGACACCCACCTCGCTGTCAGGGTAGAGACCACCGGCTATACCCCCGAACACCTGGAACTGGCTGCCAGCGAATTGCGACAACGCCTGGGCCGTCTGCTTTGAGTGTTTCCATGAATCCCGCTTCCCCAAAGGGAAGTGACTTATCAGGTATAGGGTTTTTGCTACGCAAACCTACATAAAATAAGGTATCGCATTCGGAACAACGGTTGATCCGGGTGGCGTGGAAGTTGCTTGCGGCTCAGGATCGGTTCCATTAACAGGAAATTACCGAGTACAGCGTATTCGCTTCGACCATCATCCGTTTCAACTACCCCTGCCAAAAGTGCCAGATCAGATCTAGATCATCACGCCTGCAGTTATTAAGCTTGTCTGAGACACATATTACGAACAACGCGAAAAAAGGAAGTAATATGGTAGAACATGAAAGCCTGAATACACCAACCAAACTTCTCCTAGTTGGAGTGGAGATCCTTTTTGTCTGTGCCCTGTTTCTCATGCGTCTTGGAGTCGCCGGTTGGCTTCTAATGATGTTTGGAGCGCTGCTTATTTTGCTGCTTACTTTATGGGCATTTGTGCATATAGCTTTGATGATCACATTCATTAGCGTTTTTGAATCAAGAAAGAGCGATATTGCGCTCTACCTCGCGACTCATTTTTTCTATCTTTGGGCCTGGTTATTTCAATTCGATGGCGATGATACCAGTGTAAAGTGGACTATTCGTCTCCTCCCATGCACGAACTTTCTGGAGCCTCTCCTCCGGAAATGGGGCGGAGTTCTATTTTTAACCACGAGTATCGCTACATTTGTTTGCTATTTGATAATCTTCATTTTAATAGTTATTCGCTTGGCTCGATTAATTTTCCATTGAGTTTTCATTAATTCCACTGCCCCGAAAGGAAGCAACCGTCAATGTAGGGCCTCGTAGGGATCCTTTCGCCTTCGCCTAAGGAGGTAGGGATCCGTCGGGGCCTCAGGGTCTGACCTAAACCACTGGTAGCAAATGAGCTGCACATCCTCTTGAGTGAAAAATGTCGGGTTCTGGTGGCGGGAAGTGGATTCCTTATACAATCCCTCATCAATGAACAACTCATCCAACGAGTGAATTAGATTGGCAACATTCCGATCCTTACAATAAGTTTTCCAAAACGCACTACAGTCTCTCTCGTAGGTGAAAATGCTTTTGGCGTGTGTAAGCAAATCAAGAACCCTTTGCCGAGCTTCTTCAGTCATCGGATCAATCTCAATACTGTCCTCTGCCTCTGTGAGAACGTGATAGATTTGCCTTAAACATTTAGGCAGACGAGGTCTTACAAGAGAACTGCTCTGACGCTGATTCAGCAGATTCAAGAGGTTTTGGATCGCAGGTTGTAGCACCTCGAAGATCTCGCCATCAAAAGGCGCAGGCGGTAGATCATCGGGCTTTGGAAAATCCTCTGGCCGGCAATAGAGAAGCTGAAAGATCGATCCCCAATCGCTTTGGAGATGATTGACATCTACAGAAATTCGGCCTCCTATTCGAGGGTAGAAATGCCAGAAGTGCCGATCTTTGACTTGAAAAGCTAAAAACAGTCCATCCTGCGAAGCCTGGTAGCGTGTGCTGTGGATCCCAAGTGGGATCTCCTCGACCGCTTGCAACCCCGATTGCTGAATAAACTCCAACAGCGGCAACCGCATTTCATCCATGGAGACCAAATCGACTTTCTTCTCCAGAGCCTGCAGTATCTCACTCTGGGCGCTGGGAGTTTGAGCTTCCTTCAAGAGTCGGATCTCTTCTAAGGAACGCTCTGAGATCACCTCTCCCAGCACACTGGCATCCAGACCCACCTGCTGATCGATCAAGGCGATCCGTTGTTGCAACTTGCGCACCAATCCCAACAACAGTTCCAGCCCTTGTTCAGGAAAACCATTGATGATCGTCAACTCCTCGAATGGGGATCCCAGTCGATCGATGCGGCCTGCCCGTTGGATCATTCGCACCGGATTCCAATGCAGATCGTAATTCACAAGGACTGCTGCTTCTTGAAGATTTTGTCCTTCAGACAACACATCGGTGCAGATAAGCAGATCGATTTGCTCTTCAGGCGAACACCCGACTTCCTGATAATCCTCTCCACAACCCGAAGGATTACTAAATGGCCGATTGACCCGTGGCGCGAATCTTCTCACCAGCATTTCCCGTTCCCGGCTTGGGGTTTTTCCGGTTAATAACCCCACCCGCAAACCTGAGGAGAAATTGCGATATCTGCTCCGCTTCTCAGCCATTGCCTCAAGCCATTGTTTATCTTCCAGCAACTGCTGGTATAAGTATTCGGCTGTGTCTTTAAAGTAGGTGAAGACAAGCACCTTGTCCTGTTCCAAGCTGAGCATCATTCGTTTAAAAGCCATCAGCTTAAGATCAGAGTCTTCTCCTGCCTGCACCCTTGCCTGGATACGGGTGAGATCTTGAATAATCTGAGCCAGTGTTTTTTGATCGGCCTGGATTGCCTGGGTCAGCTTGTCCAAATCATAGTCTTCAGGGTTGACCTCAGGCAGAGATACCAGCACCTGCTCCACTGAATCCTCTTGCTCCTCAGCTTCCAGAGCCATCAGGCGTCGATAGCTGGATCCATCTAACAAGTGACCCTGCTGCAGCAAGTCCAAAAATCGTCCCTGGAAGTCAGATTGCCAGCAGATGCTGACCTCAAAAGCCTTGATTGAACTCTCTAGCCGCTTGAGATAGAGGGTTTTCATCAAGCTGCCGATCACTTCATTGCGTAACTGACGGTCGGTTAGCTTATCATTCTTCTGGCGCACATAGTTTTCCAGGTTATAGGGAGCCAGGTTCAGATTCTCAATGTAGGCAACCCAACGGCTATAGAGACCTTGGAAGCTACTCTCGAAGTTATAGGTAAATTGCTTCAAAATCCTGCGCGGAAAGCGGATCTCTTGGCCACCGATGATAATCTTCTCTCCTGCCTGTTGACGTTTCAGCACATCCAGGCGGGATCGACGCACCATGGTCTGAAACAACAACTCGGTGATCTGCCCCTCACCTTTGTCCAGCTTCTTAAACAGCGCGGATAGATTAGGGATCCCCCAGCTACTGTAGTAGTGATCATCGTTGCGGGTGAGCAGCAGCACCTGATGATAGAGGTCAAAAATTGTGTTGTTGATGGGAGTAGCCGTGAGCAGCACCACCCATTTGTTGCGGCGTCCCCCACAGATCAGGCGTTGCAAGTTGGCATATCGAGCGGTTAAGTTATTCCGGAAATTGTGGGATTCGTCCACAAGGACAATGTCGCAGTGGCTGTAGCGTCGGCTGTTGAAGTCAGATCGCCCTAGCTCCTCTTGAGACAACAAATCGGCCACCAAACCGAACTCTCTCAGCTTCGGCTCCCAGACGAGATTGCGAACTTGAGCCGGGCTGATCACCAAGGCCCGAGGCAGGTACCCCGGTTTTCGTCGCTCCGCTAGAAGATGGTCGATCAGCCGCAGTCCGATATAGGTTTTGCCCAAGCCTACCGCATCTGCAACGATGACCCCCCCATGGCGCTCCAGCAATTCTAGGGCTCGTTCAAACCCTTCCTGCTGGAAATCAGCCAATTCTAGGGTTGTGGCTTGCCCCTTGACCACCGGATCCTGCTTCGGCTGAAACAGGGTGTAGAGGCAGCGCATCAAGATTTGATGAGGAGTGTAGGCACGGCTGCCAAATTTGGAGCGATCCAGCTCAGCAATGAGCTTAGATTTGTAATCTTTGTCCACACTGGGATGCTCCCAAAACTCTGTAAACCAAGTCTTGCGCATCTCCTGAGCTGCCTGAGCATTATCGAGCAACACGTTTAACTCGGTGTTGCCTTCCAAACCGGGAACGGTAAAATTACTAGATCCCACAATGCTGTAGTTGGGGAATAGATAAGCTTTGGCATGCAGGAAGGGCGTGCGTTCCCCAATGGCCCCATATAACCGAACTTCCACATGATCTTGCTTGAGAAAGGCAATCAGGCGATCAATACATTTCTTGTATTCCAACCCGAAATTAGAATTCTCTAGCTGCCCCTGCAGCTCACGGCGAAGATAATCTTGGAGATCAATTCGATGGGGTTCTGCCGGTTTGATGGTGGGATCCCGGCCAATTAGCAAACGCAGGCGGGTGAGCTTATTAAAAGCTCGCTCCAATTTGATCCAAGCCTCGATACGGAAGAAGCCGGTAGCAATATCCAACTCGGTCTGCTTTTCCAGAAGGATCAGCCTCTGGATAACATTTGTTAACTTATGTCTCTGGTTATCAATATACGCCGGTAGCGACATATAGATCACCCTCCTTTCAATGCTTATTTAGGCCAATTTCTGCAACAAGTACGCAGAGACTGAAGTGCCTTTCTCTCGATCTGCCGCACCCGCTCGCGACTGAGGTTCCAAAGCCGACCAATCTCGGCCAGAGAATGAGGTTTATTGCCCTCTAATCCAAAGCGAAGGGCGAGCACCTGTCGCTCTCTTGGCGTAAGCAAGGCGAAGGCTCTCTCTACTATTTCTCGACGTTCCGTCTCCTCCCAAATAGATTCTGGGATCCGAGACCGATCGGCGAGGCTGTCCATCAGCAAAATATCCCCAGATAGAGGCGCATCCAGAAAGCCGATCCCACGATTCCAATCCAGCAATTGTTGGATTTTTTCAGGAGAAAGGTCGCAGACCGAAGCCAGATCCGCCACAGAGGGAGTGCGCGCCAAATCTTGCGACAACTGGCGAGCCACTTTCTTTAGGCGCCGGATCTCTGCCCAGACATGGTCGGGCAGCCGGATCAGACGACACTGATTGTCAATTGCCCGGGTGATGGACTGTCGGATCCACCAGGTGGCATAGGTGGACAGCCGGGTTCCACGGGCATAGTCAAACTTCTCAATGGCACGAATTAAGCCCAGGCTGCCTTCCTGGATCAGATCTAGGAGATCCAGCCCCGACCCTTGATAGCGCTTGGCGATAGACACCACGAGGCGCAAGTTGTGGATGATTAGCTTCTCCTGCGCCCGCGCAGCCTGCTGAGTACCGGGAAATGTGGCCATCTGGCGGAATAGATTCACTTCCTCGGCCTGGCTCAGGAGGGGATAGCGACCAATCTGGCACAAGTAGGACTTTACGCTGTCCTGCAGGTCCCGCTGTTTGATCCGCCCTGCCTCTTTTTGTTGGGTTGCGGCATGACGTACCACCTGCTGCTGGTGCTGTTGGGCGGCCCGTAGCGATCGACCCCGCAAGACCAAGTTGCGGATCCAGTTGCGCTCTTGGTAGGAAGGATCCTGGCAGTTGATCTGAAAGCTATAGACCTTCCCAGCTTGGCTGCCGCTGGTGATGTGCAGACGGCGGTAACCGTCGGCTGTGGCCAGCAACAGGTAGGATTCTGGGCGTTGAGCTAGACGCCGGGCCAGCTTGTGCATCAGCACACCCAACTCTGCAGGGCCGGGCTTTACTGCAAACTCAAACAACAGCACCACCTGACGGAAATACCTCTGCCGATATTCCGCCAGGACATACGCAGCCCGAAGTCTGTCAAAATAAGCCGGCAGCTCCAGCACCGTTATATCCAACGGTTGCCCCACCAGAGCGTACCCCAAGGATGCAAAGAGATCGGCCACCTCGGCGACCGATCGGATCCCTCGAATGTCTTCCACATCCAGTTGAGCAACCACTGCCCTACTCCGGTGACCTGTTGTTACTTTAGTTGGGCTCCCGTGCTCAGCCCTAACCACACAAAGTATTGGAGAGTTCTGCTTAAAACCTGGAAAACCTTTGCCGGACAAATGTTTTGGGCGTTAGAGAAGAAAGTGGCCAATACTTTCTTTTACGAGCTTTCTTGCTCCTGATCGGCTAAGGGATCCCTGTACAAAACCGAGATCGCCTGCCCCGCGTCCTGAATCATTTGCCGAAGGGGCTCTGGGCTGACCACCAACACCTCTCCCCCAAAGCCCAAGATCCAGCGCTTGAGGTCGACATCCTCTAGGGACCAAAGGGGCAAGACCACCTTGAGCCGGTGGGGAAACCGACTGTCTCCCGTGGGGGGCAAGTTGAAGATAGATCTAGGCCGCGAAGATCCGGAAATACGGGGGGACATACGCTGGTGCTTAAAGCGTCGGGTGCCCTCGCTCACGAAGGGGAAGATCCGGTCGCTAAACCAAAGTTCCAGAGTTACTTCTGCTTGGCGGCGCTCATTGGGATCCCGACTGAGGATCTGCTTCTGCAGATGCGGGTCATTGCCCAAAAAGATCCCAGCACTGACATCGTAGAGCTTGTGCAGGCGTTCCAGAGCAGCCAACTGCTCTTGGCGGGAGCGCGTTGCACAATGTCGCCGGTTGAGAAAGAGCCGATCCATCCGCTCAAACCGCATCAGTCCCTGCCTCTTCGGGCTGTGATACTCGCAGCCCAGGTACCACGCGATTTGATGAAAGACCAGTTGCAGGGGCCAGATGCGAAAGCTCTCCACAGCCTCTCCGGGGAAGGTGGCTCCCGGCAAACGCTTCACCTCCAGTAACTCCCCCCTCTCCATCGCTTCCTCGACCACCTGCAGGCCACGACGATCCGCCAAGGTACCGGAAGGAGCCAAGGTGGGATCCACAATGGGTTGATTGCCCAGCCGACGAGTGGGGTAGATCTCAGAAGTATCAATGCGGCTGAGGCGCATACGCTGCTCCACCATTTCATAGACCGCCTGCTCCCAGGGGTTTTCCAGAGCACGAGTGCTTACCTGCAAAAGCCGGTAGATCTGCTTGAGTTCATGGCGAGTGAAGATCCCAGAGTGAGTGAAGTAGCCCCGCTTCATCGGGAAGGATGGCAGAATCTGGTAGGGCTTCAAGACCTTTTCGATGTCCTTGCGGATGGCATCTCTGTTTTGCCCTCTCACCCAGCCCCGTTGCTGTAGCTCGCGGTTCAAGCTTTCCAAGCTGCCCAGCTCGGGATCAAAGTGGAAGGGTTGGGTCAAAATCAGGCGAATGGTATAAATCAAGCGGCTGAAGCTATCCCAGTCAGAATAAGCGTGGGTGGCAAAGGTCAGAGGCTGCCGGTTTTCGGGTTGAACCAAGAGCTGGTGCTGCTCCCCTGCACTGTTCTCGCCGGCGTGACAGAGCAAACCACTCTGCTTCAGCCAGATGAGATCTTCAGACAGCAGTTCAGGATCGGCGTACACAGATCCCTTTTCAGAGGCTATTCGGTGGGTGATTTCCTCCAGAGTACTGCCGGGATGATGGATCAAAATAGCCAGAAGATGGAGCAAGCGCTCAAAGTCAAGCAGCCGAGAGTAGCCGTGTAGCGTCGCCTTTCGAGTGGCGTTCTGACGGTTAATCAAGGTGCGAGGAATACCACTGACTTTCTCGAGAATTTGTTCTTGGGTAGGCAGGGATCCAGATAAATCTAAGGTCAGTACATCCAGGAATCCCTCTGCGGGTATGGGCGGAAAAGTCTTTAATGCCTGAGCCATTGCTTCCATCGAAGAGACTGGCACTTGACGATCCCGCTGCTGATTTCTTTGCTTGCAGACTTCCAGAGGAGTGGTCAGATGCCACCCAATCCAATTTGCGCCGGGCAACTTTTGCAGCAGATCCAGCCGCCAGGGGCGGTAGGCATTGGTAGCATCGTAGACAATAACTTGGCCCTGCTGATGAGCCTTACGAATCTGGGCAAGGGCTAGGCTCTCAATTTCCAGCCAGTTGCCTTGGATTGAGGGATCCCCGTACAACTCTTGACGAATATTATCGGTGCTAACAACTTGAGAACCTTGCCAAGTTGCGGCCAAGACTTTTGCCAGGGTTGACTTGCCGCTGGCGGGGATCCCGATAAGAACGTGGTTGTAGTGGGAAGAGCTTATGCTTATCAATTTGCCCTCCTTTAGGAAGCACGCAGATCCAGAAGAAGTTTTTCCATTACCCATTTCTTTAGACTAGTGTAGAGATAGAGATCATCGCCTTTAGTAAAATTCTGCTTATCAATATTGGGCAGTTGTAAAAGAGGAGATGAGAGAATATTAGCCAGAACTTTTAAGATTTCTTCATAAAGACAGGCTCCTATTCGTTTTGCCTCCTTGTTTAACTCAGAGATACGGTTACTGGAAAATCCTTGACTGTCATGAATCATCTCGTTACGCTTGTAGATCCAAAACTCTAAACTGTTAATTTCTCTTTTTAAGAGAGATAAAGATTCACTCTCGCTGTCTTTTTTGCGAATAGCAAGAAGGATATCTAAAAAGCTAAGCTTGCTCGTACGATAGAGAATCTTTGCGTATTGGCCATTCCTGACATAATCCAAGGAGTCCAGCAAGCTGAGCTGATCTTGAGGCAGCAGTTTCCTAATTTCACGAATCTCAACCCGGAAGCCCACAGCAGCGGGTTCCAGATATCTGTTGCCGCCAAGTTTTTTGATGGCCTCGTCGAGAATCTCTTCACAAAGTGAGGACATTCTTGAAAGAAAATGGGAAACTTGCAAATTTTGTTTATATATTCTGCATTGAGAATATAAGTTAAGCAAAACGCTGTAGTTCTCGATGGCCTGATTGATTTGAGCATCTAGATCCAAACTCATATCCAGATTCATCTCTTTTTTGGAAGCTCTAGCAGCCTCAATGTCTAAGTTTATAAGTGAGTCTGCTACTTCTAGCCCTTTGATTGCTTCATCAACCAGTCTCCTGCTGGAACGTAGCTGTGACTTGCTGACTACGCCCTGCTCAATTTGAAAAGACAGAATGGATTGCCAGCTCTTGAGAACTTGACAAGCTCCCGCAAAGTCAAAACGTTCTAGCAGTTGCATGACAACGCGATATTTCTGTGTCCGCTGGTATTGCCAATATGAAGTCCGAGTGCAAGGCGAGGGCTCCCCTCGAAGCACCTTCTGCTTTGAAAGAACCGGATCCAGAAACAGCAGCTTGGGGATGTCAGCAGTGATTGATTGCAGACGAAGGGCTGTCTGCATTTGAGGGGTTCCACCTTTAGTACTGACAAGAACCACCTCGTTTGAATCAATCTCGTCAACAAAGAAGCGATAATACTCGTTGAGGACAAGATCCTGTTGGTTAGGTTTGACGTTCTGAGGGATCACTCGCTTTAGAAAGAGAATATCCTCCCGCTGTAAATGTCTCTCAATCCACCTTTTAATGATCTCGAACAAGAAGCAAGTATCCTGATGCTGAGGGGGATTTTGATTGGTAACAAAAATGTTGATTTTTTTAACTGAAAACTCCTCAATGGCGGTATGGATTACCCCCCAGATTCTTCCAGGTCGAATGCGCTCCTGCCAAAAATCGGGCTCCCGTTGATAGGCAGCAAGAAGTTTCTCTGTTAGTTCGCGGAAGCTGTAGGCATTCCTGCCTTGACCTCTAACCTCTACGCCCAGCTCTTTACAGAGTCCATTGGCAATAAAGTCTTCTCGACTATTTCTTTCCCATATCACTTTTTCGTCTTCTGTTAGATCCTCGGCAACTTCGTTTGGTTCATCTCGGTCAAAGCCCACAGGAATGTAGTACTCAAAGCCTTGAATTTTTACTGTCAGATCAGAGGTGCCAATGTTAGCAATCAGAGTAGCCATAGTTCCTCACTTAGGATCAAAGTTCACCTTCTCATAGATGTCTTTCAGGGCAAGTTGACAGAAGCTTCGGAGCGAGAATGGGCAATCATAGCTTTTGCTCCTGGATCCAGTTGCGTAGATTCTGTTCAGCCTGAATCTCATTCTCTCGAGCCTCTGATAAGAATTGGTAGAGTCTGTCTTTGGGAACCCCTGGAAAACTAGGACTGATTTCTAACTCTTGGTAGCCTTGCGCAGTAAGTTGATAGATTCGCAGTTCCTCACCATTGAACCGCCACAACTCAGGGATCCCTATGGCAGCATAGAGGGCTAACTTGTTGATAGTACTGTGGGTTATGTCAACTTCCACCACCAGATCTGGAGGCGGATCTTGGCTAAAATCTACAGTGCGTCCCTTGACTTTAGGTTGATTCTGTAAGTAGTAGGCATTGTCAGGTTCTGCTCCTCGCTCTATATGGGGATAATTAAGAGTTGTAGAGCCCATAGTTTTAATCTGTCCTAAGTATGCAGTAGCCAGGATGCGTACGAAGAGATCAATCATCCTGACCAAAAACTCGTGATCTTCGAGTGGCATGGTGATTTCCAGAGTACCCCGGTCGTAGATCAAGCGAGAAGAACGGTGCTCTCCTAGTGCCTGAAGGATCTGCTGGTAGCGATCCCAGGTAAGGTGATGGAAAATGACCCGTTGTTCGGGAAGATGTGAGCGAGTGGGAATGATGAGCATATCAGACTTCATCTCCTCGAGATCAGTCTAGAAGGAGCAAAAAGATCATCTTTTCAAGGCTGTTCAGGCTTCAGACCAAAGAGATGGAGACTGCCTTGTATTCGAGATAAGTCATCGAGAAACTGGGAACGGACATGCTGGCAGCCAGCTTGGACACCTCCCATGAATAAGCAGACCACTTCCTGGCATTGAGTACCAGCTTGTTTGTGCTTAATCTTGTGTCTCCTAATCGTCACCCAAGAGCAATGGGCACTGCCTCGCGCAGCATCTCCGCCAAGATCGGGGTTTCGCTTGTAGTTTCTGCGTTGATCTTGTTGATAAACCAGCCCCATACCATCTCCTCGCGTACTTTCTGCATCATTGGGATCAACCCAACTTAAATCTGAAGCATTAACCGGATCCTGTTCAGGGCCAGGGACGGCGAATACGGCACAACTGCTGGGTGAAAATGCCTCACAGTTGGGATTCTGGGATCCACTGAGCAAACGTTCCGGCCAGATTTGTCCAACTTTTTGATACCACTCTTCGTATACTTGCCTCCATTTTTCTGGTTCAAGAGGTATTCCAAACACCCTGTACTCACCCTTAATTTTGATATCAAGCGTCAGGTGACTGCCTCGGGCTGCAGGAACCGGAGAGTTGTCTCTTCTTTCCATCATGAAAATGTGAAGTGGTCTTCTCCAACCTCGCCCTACTCCTCCGGTCATCACTGCAACTCGCACAATGGGGAGAAGGATTCCCATGAGGATCTCTTTGGGAGCTTCAATTCTAAGTTCTCCCTGCCATGAGTAGAAGGTTGGGAAGTTTTTTGACTTGCGTGCCCAGGGATCCCCTTGGATCATTTCCAGCCTTATGCACCCTTTTTGAGACTTAGGTTCTAGGGTTCCAAAAAGCTCGCTTGCTGTCTTCTCTGCATTCTCTTGGCTCATAACTCCCAAGAAAAATCGCAGTGCCCAGGAGCGGAGCCAGCCTCGCCAGTGAGAAGGTCGCAGCTCCAGGGTTTTCATGTCAGGGCCTGCATTACCCTGGCTGGAGAGACGGAATCTAAAGAGTATACTTGATATGCCTTCACTTAACTGTCTGGATCCCTTGTGATCAGGAACCAGAATCCGACCATATCCAGAAGCAGTGCGCCCGCCTATCCCCAGGACTTTTAGGGCTTGCTGAACCCACGACCAAACTTCATCAACTTCTTCTTCAGTTGTGCCGGGAACGCCTTGGATGGCCACGAGAAAATCAACAGGTCTCTGACCATCACCCAGTGTGTAGAGCGATAAAGGAGTGCCCTGACCTTGGTGAAACACCTGGAAGTTCTGTTGAGGATTGACGATATCCAGGCTTAAACGGGTAGGCTCTAGGGGCCAAGCGTCGAGAAATTGAATTTTTCCTGCCGAGATGACAGTCCCTTTTTGAAATCCAAGGAGGGCTTCCATCTTGGGGATCCGCTCCGGTTGTTGTTTTGCCCAGGCCCGGACGATCCCTCGGATTGAAGAACCCGGGATGTACCCATTGAGAGGCAAGTCGGGCATAAGTTCCCAGTTTTCGCCAACATTGCGCTTATCCTCTGGCCGACCTCTTTTGGGCTGCCATGGCCCACAGGGTTCCCCTGCTGAAACAAGCGTTTCCACATCGGGATGGGGATAGGATCCCACTTTTGCTCGCCAACGCAAAGTGAAAGTTCCCTGACGGAAAAGGTTTGAGGATCGCTTTTGATGTTGCTGAGCTATTAGCTTAATTAGACGCGGCCCGGTGTACATCAGTGTTTTCTCCATTCGTGTCTCCTGAAAGATAAGCTCTGGCCCAAAAGTTCCAGTGATTCGCCAAGATTAAAGATCGTCTCCAAAGGGCGAGGTATTCTACAGGTTGGTCGCTTGCCAGAGCTTGGATCCTCTGCATTAATGCTTTGGGCTCTAGAGAATTATCTTCGGTAACCAGTTGCCCCAATAAAGAAGTCCAGACAGGAACTGTTCTCTGTCTCACCTTACCTTCTTGAGCATTGGACTGGTTAACGTATCCTATGGCCGAGAGCAGGCCGAAAACTCTCAGGTGTTGAGAAAGTCGGAGTACCGCATTAAGATCCTCCTGAGAAAGAAACTCTTTCCCTTGGGATCTCATGTACTGTTGAATGTGTTTATAGGCCAGTAAGCTGGTATGCTCTGGGCGTACGCTTGCTGATCGCTGCTCAGATGGTGCAGAGTCGGAAGAGCTGTTGATCTCCCTCCGCTGGTGAGAAGGCACAGCTTTGTTTTCCAATTTGGAGTTTGGAGTAACAGGCTTAGAAAAGCTCTTCATGTGCTTGTTCTTCGACATTCTTAACTCCTAACAGTGTTCTCAGATTTAGCTTGTGGGGTGGGATCAGAGGCATTGGAGACCCATCCTTGAACCCAGCCTCGCCCAACATTGGCTTGCCCCCCCACCTGGAACAAACCTTGGAGAACATTGATCAAAATCTCATGCTCTTGGGTGAGGTTTTCCTGGTTGGGCAGGGGGCTATATCCCCAGGCGAAGTAGAGAATGGTGTCACGAGGAATGCACACATCTGTCCAGAACACCTCTGCTGAGCCTACCTGGTTGGCTCCTTCCGAATCTTCCTGGATCTTGTTGCGGATCTGTGTCCAAAGGGAGTGCTCCATGAGGATCTGGAAGTCGCTATCGGGAAGAATGATCCGATTATTTTTCCAGGTTGCTTGGGTATCCCCCTGTAAAACAGCGGGCCACTCCCCAACCAGTGAGAAGGTTTGCCCTTCAGGGAGTTTCTCAACATGCACTTCTGCGTCTGCCACAACATAAACACCAGGTTTTGTTCCTACAGGGGTTCTGGGGAGAACTGGAAGAGGCTGACGGCACAGCAAGGCGTGATCTCGCAGTAGGGAATGACAGCTCACCCAACAGAAAACGGAATCGGATCCCTCTAGAGACATGGTGCGCATCGGCACCCACAGTAAACGGGCATCTCCAAACCAGACTTGGTGAACCCCCATCTGGCCGTCTTTTTGGAGTTCCCGTCCAAAGAGGGTATCAGCGATTTCTGGATCTTGGAGTGTCACCTCGTTCCGCAGGCTTCCTCGTAAAGAGGATCCTGGGATGTAGGGAAAGTTGGTGTGAGATTCACGGGCAATTTCCAGGATATTGCCTAAGTCGCCTTCTCCACCGCAATGGATGGGGGCAAGGCTGTAAAGATAGCCAACGCGAAAGTCAGGTTGAATCATTTTACAATTCCCCACAAAAGTGTGCCGTAATTCAACGATGCAAAAGTCTGCAACTGGGCGCATGGGTTACCCACAAGCTGCCTTGGTGGTGGCGGATCCCCCTTAAAGTGATACACCGTACCGGCGGGAATGAAGGCCCGTTGGGGTAGCAGCGCAAAGTCCAATCGCTCACTGCCCTGCCGCCGAACCGCAGAAATTCCACCCCAAAGCAAGGCCCGATCCGTAGCGCATCCTGCCAGATAAGGCTGCCACTGGGAAGGGTAAGCCTGATAGATACGGGGATCCGCTTCAGGCTGCGCTAGGCCCGGAGTGAGGAGATAAGCCACCCGACCCGTCCCCTGCCGAAATCGCTCCCAATCGATGCCGGGATCCCAATCTTCCAGAGGCGTGACCAAGGCGCGATGCCCCTCTCCCCCCAGGCGAACGGTGGTGGTCGGGATCCGAGCACTGATGGCTGCCGCCAATCGCCATCCCCACCGCAGTCGGGTTGCCACCTCGGTGAAGTAGCCAGCTTCATCTTTCACCTGGCGGGTATCGGGTTTGATGTCGATGTGAGGTAACACCTGGGTATCCCAGGGATCCTCATGAAAGTCGCCGGCCTGGGGTAGGGATCCTTGGAGATAAGCACTCAGTGCCGAGGCCCGCATCCAGGGGTGGGGACGGCCTTTGATGTACTCCCCTTTTTTGAGAGAGGGGGGCACCAGGGGCGGGAGTTTTTGATCATCCCAGCCGATAGGTTTCCAAGGATCCCCCTCAGCCGGCTGTAGGCGAGAGTATTGGTCTCCCCGGACTTTCTCTTCGAAGTTGTCTTCTGGGGTCGTGTCTGGATCGGCATGGGGATCCGATTGACCCGTAGCCAACAGATCTTTGGGAGTCGGTAGCCAGAGCGTATCTCGCTCATCCAGGAGAAACGGCCCCAGAAACTTGAGATTTCGAGCCTTGTCTGAAGCGTAGGGTAGGGCAGAGCGCAGGGCCTGAAAGATTGTGATGGGCATAGGGGGAAATAACCCTTTCGCCCAGGATCCCTCGCCAGGAGAAAAAGGTTTGCTCTCGCGAAAGAGCAGCACATCGACAGGCTCTAGGGCATACCAGTGCAGTTGGGTTTCAGACATGAGAATTACCTGCCTTGTGGAAATAAATCTTCAACAATTTCCTGAGGCTTTTTGATCCAATCGTCCCGTTGTTTTTTCTTGTCTATCCAAAAGGCTGAGAATCTCAAGAGATTAGCCAAATCTACCGGAGTGGCGCCCAGAGCCTCTGACTCGCTTTGCAACTCGAATGCCCAGCTTTCCCAGGCATTGATCCAGTTCACCAAGGGATCCTGAACGGACTTCAGCTCCTCAGCTCGGTCTCGTCGCGCCAAAATGGTGGTGGTGGCCAGCTCAAACAGCTTGTTATTTGCAGAGATCACACAGCGCAGCGGCAATTCTTCGGCCAAACGATACAGTACAGGCCCCAGATCCAGTTCCGGCCCCTGCTGCAACCAGGCCCACCATTTCTCCAGCAGTTCCCCTTTCATCAGGGCCTCCAAGGTATTCCCGGATTGGTAAATGACTCGGAAGCAAAGACCATCCTTGCCAGGGATCTTTTTGGCCCGATGCTTCTCAGCCTCCCAGAGGTTTTCCAAAACGGTGGGAAGAGGGATCCCTTTGTTGGCGATCACCACGCCGATGCTCATGGTGGCTCCTTCGCCCATGGTGAAAAGAGGACGATTGGGTAGGCCGGAGAGATCTCGACCCGGCTGGGGATGCCAAAATCCTCCTTGCGATCTGAACTCGCCTTTGGGATCCGCTTTCCCACACCAAGCTGCACGCAGGGAGAGGAGATATTCGGGCAAATCTTCTAGGGGCAGCAAAGCCATGACATCATCCCCGCCACTGTAGACCACCCGACCGCAGAAGCGTTTTTCCGTTAAGTAAGGAACCAGCTGATTGGAGAAATCCAACAAGGCTCGGTTGAGGCCCACGTGGGTGGCCGGCCCCATGCGCTTTTTGACATTCTTCAAAAGCTGCTGCCACTCCAAGCCATTTTTCTTCAATTGATCGGCAACTCCTTCGGCCAGGTAGGTTTCGTAGGGGTGCAGCCTGGAGCCGCTGACATACTTGCTCATGCTATCTCCATCGGCCAACACAATTGCCCACCAGTCAGAGGGACTGCCCCCGGATAGCCCCACCTGTCGATGGGCTTGATCCACGGCTTCTCGCAATAGGGCAATACCTTCAGGATCCTGAAGGCCCAGATCGTCCACCAGCCACCTGCTGGAAAACATCACTCCGTTGTAGGGTGCTTCTCCCCTCGTCTTCTGGGAAAGGGGTTGGGGATTAGGGATCATTCGCTCATCCGTCTTCGGCACCTGAAAGGGGCGGCGCGTCAGGGATCCAAACCGATCTCGATATTCAGGGAGATCCCACCTGATCTGCTGCTCCAGCACCTGCCAGTACAGTTTCACCTTTTCAGGAGCATCATGGGCAAAGCGGGCTGCTGCGATGGAGCTGAGGTTGGGAAACCGGATCAAGTTCTCCAGATCGTCCTCTTCTTTGGCCACCCCCAGAGACTCGGCAATGCCCCCGTACTTCCAGGCCATGCGTTTGGTCAGTTCCACCGCGTTCAACATCTCCGAGCCATTGAAAAGCCCCGGATAAACTTCGGCCATCAGTTTCCAGAACATGCGCAGGGATCCCGCCGGTAGCCCTGCCCCTTCACAGAATCGATCCCGATAGAGCAGATTGGGGTGAACTGCACTGTACATGCCTGAGAGGGTAGACCGCTCCCCAGGGGCCACTGGGACCTGCCAGGTACGGGTATTTTTGATGGCCTGAATCGACTGGCCCAGACGCGCCTGCAAGCTGCCCCACCAGGTGCCCACATTCAAATTTCCGTAGGCTTTTTCTTCAGGGTTGGTCGGCAATTCAAATCGGCTTTGAGCTAGGGTTTGCTGAGATTCTTTCCATAACGTGTAGCCGGGATCTTTGGTATTTGCCTGCAACGGCTTGTCGGGATCCCCTAGGGGGACCGAAGTCCAGTAGCTTTCCCAAGTGTGATCCAGTTGAGCATTCCAGAGCTTGTTCCATTCCCAATTGGATGGGTGCTTCCACTTCTCGAATTCTCTCTGGTAGTTGATGTGGGAGCCTTCAGTCGTACCCATCGTTGGGGCAATCTTTTTCCAGATCTCCGAGCCTCTATCATTGAGGGTTTGGATACATCTCTCGCGGATATGATCCCGGACTTTAGTTCCGATCTCTTTCCAGATCTTGCGCATCTCCTGGGCCAGTTCCTCTGCAAAGGCTTTGGATTCTTTTCTGGGCAGCAGAGCTGTGATCACATTGGGAAACCCGGCAGTGCTCAGGCTGGTGGACACGCAATCGTTGAATCGACTTATAGGAGTGGATCCCTGGGCATCTCCATTGCGGGTATCAAGCCGGTCGATCTCTCGGAAATAGCACTCAAACTCCGGAAACTTCTTCAGAATCCAGGCATCGATGATCTCCTGGCCCCACAGAGAAGGTGTGATCACCGCATCCGGCCCATAGCGCTCAGCAATGAACCAGCAGAGGCGGGCACTCAGGTAGTGCAGCAGATAGGATCCCGACCAAAAATCCAACAGCTTCCTAGAGGATTTGATAAACTCCTGCACCGGCGAGAAGGTGAACAACAAGAGATCGGCATGAGAAACCGAATTTGAGGGTTTCCACCCGCGCGGGAATAGGGCTCCGGCCAGCGCCGAGACAATACTGTTGTGATCGTGGATGGGACAGTCTGGGATGCGGGTGTCGGCAGGCAACAAAAGAGCAGCAGGAGTGCTGATCCCAGTTTCTTGAACCACCAATTGGGGATAAAACCGCCAGAACCACCAGAAGGCTTTTTCCGGATCCGCATGGCGCACCTGCTCATAGGGGATGATCCGATTTTGGATCTCCTCCAGTTGCGCTTCCGTTAGCTGACTCCAAATCTGGATATCCTGCTTTTCTCCCGACAGAGGGTGACGCACTTCCACTTGGGTAAGCCTGCCCAGTTGCTCCGCATCTTTATAGACGTTTCTGATGGTTAATCGATCTGAGGCGGCAGCGATGTGATCTGAAATCACCCCCTGATGAGACTGCCACCACTCCTCCAGCTCTGCCCCGTGATGATACAACTCCGCCACCTGCTGCCAAGGGCCTTTGCCGTTTTTGTACTGATACAAAGACTTGAGCTGGGGATCATGTAGCAGAGCAAACAGTTTGCGGCGGAAAAACATTTTTTCCATGAGTTCCACTCCCTCCAAAAGAAGCAATCTGAACACTTGAACAACAGCATAAACAGATACCTATATCCTGCTGCCACCGGTAACGCGAACGGCAAAATAGTTCATATTGCTAAACAACAAGGGATCCTGGCGGGGAGAGCACCTCTGGCCCACCCCAACTTTCCGCCTTGGCCAGGGTGTGGTCGGTGAGGGGATAGAAACGAATATGGTCTTCCGGCAAATAGAGACGAGGTTGAAGTCGGCGTTTCAAGTCTTGGTACTGATGCTGCTCCAGCCGGCATTCAAAGACGCTGTACTGAACCCGCCGGCCATAGCCTTCAAGCAAGTCAGAGACTTTCTTGCGTCGTTTGTTGTCGGGGATGTCGTAGGTGATGACGTAGAGCTGCATGTGAGATCTCTTCAGCGGATGAGGAACGGCAAGTAAACAGGGATCTGATCATTTACAAACTGCTTGTAGATCTGCACCTGCCGGTTGATGACGGCCCAGCGAGGGATCTCTTCTTCCCGCGCACCCTTGACGGGATCTTCCGGCTGCACCGTGTCCTCCATCCGCTGGATAAAGGCCCGCAGAACTTTGGTTCGGCCCTCTTGGGTGAGCATGCACCCCTCGATTTCATCTGTGAAGTCTTCAATCGGATCCATGACGCCGCTGTTGATCAGCCACAGCACGAGAGAATCAATCACTGGGGCACGAAACTCTTCCACCAAATCCGAGGCCAGGCAGGGGTGATTGTGGTGACCGGTGTGCAGACATCCCTGGTAGGGATCCAAGCCCTGCAGCTCAATCAGGAGCAGAATGTGGTTCCACAAGAGCTGGTAGCCAAAGCTGAGCATGGCATTGACAGGATCCCGGGGGGGACGACGAGTGCGCGTCACCAGTTCAAAGCCAGGAGAGGTGAGGCACTCCCCCAGCGCTGGGTAGTAGACGGCAGCGGCAGCTCCTTCAAGGCCCATGAGCTGCTCTGGAGTTGTAGCTTCATCCATAGCCTGAATGAGTTGCTGGAGCTGAGCAATTTTCTCGCTGCTGACCTGAGATTTGCGGCGGCGTTGCCGCAGAAGAAGTACGCGGCAGTTGTGCAGCTTGGCTTTGAGGATCTGTCTGGCGGCCTCCAATTTTTGAAAAGGGGTCAGCAGAATCTGTTTTTCCTGAAGAAAACGACTCCCCCGCTGAACGGGCTGCAGGCGACCATAACAGTACCCCATCTGGGAAAGGTAGGCGATGGGGATGTTGCGCTCTAGGCAACTCTGGATCAGTTGGGTTGTGACTTGGGCGTGGCCGAAGATCAAGATCTGATCCAGGTGGGGCAATTGAGCCTGTTGAAGAACAACTCCAGCTCGTTTGACAACCAGTCGTTCCTGGTCGAGGCTGAGGTAGCAATCTTGTTGGGACACATAAAGTGTTCTGCCCATAAGGCCACTCCCAGAAGCCTAAAATTGAAGCTGAAGTGGAAGCAGGATGGAGCCTTCTTCAAGTTAAAAGTCAGGCCCAAGAATGCTGTAAGGAAAGATGCGAATGGCGAAAAAGCAGAGCAAGGCTTCTGGTACGGGATCCGTTCGTGACGGTGTGCTCCTGACGAAAGGATCCCTCCCCATGACTTTCCACCCCTCGCAAGCCTACGCCCATCCCCAAAGCTTTGATCGTCTGCTCTGCCTGATCGCCACCCTGGCTCAATATCCCGGCGTCGGCCATCTCAACGCGTCAAATCTTCCAGGTCGCGATGAGCAGGCTCCCCCCCGCCTGCAAGAACTTCTCTCGTACCTGCACGCTGTCGCTGCCCAGCAACAGATCGCTCTTCCTCCTTGTTCTCCCCACACTCTGCACAAAGATCTGCAAACCCTGAGATACTACGGCATTCTCGGAGATCAGACGTATCGTTGGGGCTACTATCTCGGCTCCAGCGCCATGACCGAACTGGAGTTCAACACCGCCCTTAGCGCCCTCCACTCCCAGGCCACCTACCAACGGGATCCCAAAGCCCAAGAGGCCTTTCAGGCTATTGTCCGCCGCCGCTGGGGCAAAAGCCACAGTTCAGAGAGTTTTTACCCGGTCAGAGCCCAGCTCAACCGCTCCATCATCCCCACAGATCCCACCCGAGTCAGCCGCAAGGGATCGGCTGTCCGCACCCTCTACAGCGCCCTCGACACCCTAGAAGCTGCCATTCTCCAGGGGCAGGCGATTCAGATTTGCCGTTCCTCAGATCCTTACCAGCAGGGTCAACAGGGATCCAAATCCATCTGGCCTCTGCAATTGATTCACTACGACATTGCCTGGTATCTAGCCTACGAGCAATCTGATACCCAGCATTTGGTGATCGGCCGCTTGGATCGCTTCGATGATCAGTGCCAGGTTCTCTCTCACCCGCCCCGCAGCCGCTCTCAACAACTGAAACGACTTAAACAAGTCCATGAGCTCCTGAATCAGGGCTGGGGTCTTTTCCTGGGCGAACCAGAAGAACAACGCCAGGAGCTATCTGGTCAACTTCCCTTCACGGAGATTACCGTCCGCTTCTACGGCGACACCATTCCGTTCATCCGCGAGGGAGGCTACCGTCACCCCAGCCAGAAGATCTTGACCCCCTCTAGACAGGGTCAGTACTTGGACTACCAAGTCCGGCTTCCCCCCCGTTCTCATGGGGAATTCATGCGCTGGGTCAACCGGTTCATGGGCAACGTTCAGATCCTGACTCCCCCAGAATTGGCTGAGCAGCACGCCAAACTGGCCGAGGAACAGTTGCAGCGATACAGAAGCAACCAGCAAGAGGCGGCCCAGAGGGAACTCGACGCAGACAAGACAGAGCGAATGGGATGAGACACCCAGGACACTGAAGGTCTCACTCCGGCAGACGAGCAAAGCTGACCCCTCGGTAGTAGTAGGCCAAAATTTGGCGGTAAGTCCAGCCTCGGCGGGCCAATTCTTGAGCGCCCCACTGGCTCATGCCAATGCCATGCCCAAACTTGGGGTAGAGGCTGACATCCGGCAAGCTCATCAAATAAGGGATCCCACTCACCCCGACGGTTTGGCCGCCGCTGCTGGCGCTGTACATGGCATTGACAAACTGTCCCCCATACACCATGACCACGCCACGGGTGGCTTGCGTTGCTTCCAGGGCGGCTGCCGACCGCTGGGAAAGCCCTCGATACACCTGGGAGCGAGTATCGCTAAACACATCAAACCAACCGCGGGAGTTGCGATGGTAGAGAACGTAGCTGCGGGCCGCCACCGCCTGGGCCTTTAGGGCCTCTGGGAGAAAACGGGATCCCATTTCTGCATCCACCACACTGGCCACATAGTCTTCCAGATCCACGTAGTTGATGGCCATCACCAGGTTGTACCCGGTCAAGAGCACCTTGCCGGAATACCAGCGGCCATTCACCGCTACCAGGCCACCCTCCTGAGGTTCGATGAACAACGCCGGGTCAACCACTCCATGCAGATGCACCCCTCGAGGGCCGGGCTGAGCCAAAAACCCCTGCATAGGGGGCAACTCCGCCAGCACCTCTCCCCGACCGTTGATCAGGTGGGCAGGGAGAGAAACTCCCACCACCAGAGGGGCAGTAGTATGGGCCAATTGCACTCGCACCGTCACCCCCCAGACGGCTTCCACCCATCCCCAGAAGGCACTGACCACCAGGGATCCCAGCAGGGCCAGCCAATGCCGCGCTTCCATAATCCGTATCCAGAGTTGCCTTTTGTACACCAACTCCAGCTTAGGATAAGGCAAGTTTCCAGAAATGGGCCGGTTGGTTGGCAGCAACTGCAGAGGGCTTGAGCCTCAGTTCTTGACGGGGTGTGGGGGATCTGAGTATGGAACTATCTATGAACGGGATCCCGTTTCCAGCGGAGCGGGCCGATCCGGCGGCTCCAGAGGGTCGGGTTCTTGCGACCCAAGCCGATTGCGGCCGCCCTCTAGATGGACCGAAGAGCTATCCGGCCCCAGGCCCAAGGCAAAGCGCAGCGAGTCCCCCGGTCGTCCATTGGAGAAGAAGAGAAAAGAACCTAAGGAAGCCAGGGAAAGAAGAGCCGCATAGCCAAACATGGCCCGATAGCCGGTTCCCGCCGCCAAGGTGCCCAAGAGGGGCCCCGCCAGGCCGATGCCCAAATCGAACCCACACATCACCAAGCTAAACAGGCGACCCCGCTCCGCCGGCTCCGAGCGATCGGCCACGAGGGCAGAAATGAGAGGGATCAAAGTCCCAAAACCGCAGCCTACCGCGACCCCAGCAGCCAGAAAAGCGCCGCTGCTATTGGCAACAATCAGGATCCCCATCGCCAGGGCATAGGTGACCAAGCTGAGGGAGATAAACGGCCCCCGCCCATAGCGATCGGAAGCGCGACCGGTGAGCAGGCGCACCCCAAAGCTGGCAAAGGCCACTGACGTATAGAAAAGACCCGGATTCAGGGGAACTCCGGCTTCTTGGATCAGCAGGGCCACAAAGGTGGTCTGGGTGCCGAAGGCCAACCCCACCAAAAACATCACCCAAGTGAGGGAGCGCACCTTCGGGCTGCCCAGAAGGCTCCAAAAGGCTCCGTCCATCGGCAGGGATCCCCAATGCCCACGTCGTTGTTCTCGAACCGATTGGGTGCAGAGAAAGCCCACCAACCCCAGCAGAGCGGAGAAGAAAAACGAAGGGCCATAGCCGGCAAACTCCTGCAAAAGGCCGCCCAAAGCAGGGCCAATAGCCGCACCAATCGGATTGACCAAGCTCATGTAGCCCAGGATCTCGCCCCGTTTTTCTTCTGGGGCAAAATCCACCACTAAAGTCACGTAGGCGGTGGCAAAAGCGGCGATGCTGATCCCGTGAAAGGCTCGCACCAGCGCTACCCACAGGATCCCATCGGAGAGCCAGTATCCTATGGGGGCGATTCCCACCACCCCCATGCCGATGAGCAGCACGATCTGCCGGCTGTGGCCATCCGCCAGGCGCCCCAACCAAGGGCGAAAGGCCAGCAACCCGATCGAGAAGGCCCCCATCACCAAGCCCACCTGCTGGCTGGTGCCACCGGCATCCCTGACGTAGAGCGGTAACGTGGGCAGCAGCGAGGATAAACTGGCCCAAAAGAGCAGCCCAGCCACAAACAAAATGCCCAAGTTGCGCCGCTGTGCCGGCTGCAGCTGCCCGAATACCCTCACGCCAACTCCTTATGCAAAATGGAACTCAAAGCGTTCTCCCAGAACCGCGCCCTAGGATAAGCCCACCTTCGCCGGATCCCTCAGCCCGAAATATTTAGGTGCTAACCTTTCTGATTGTAACCGTATGGTCTGGGGCTGGGAACCGGCCCTGCTCAGCTTTGAAGGTGCTTCCGGTTTGGGACAACAGCGAACCCAATTGACATTCTCCCCACAGCTATAGCTTGCTTCTGCGAAGCAGTAGCCGGGGGATTCTTTCTCAGCCAGCAGAACAACCCCCACTGACTGAGCTACATCGGGCGTGAGGTTGGTACCGCAACCCAATGGGAGATGCCAAAGCGCTCCGCACCGCCGCAGGCGTTCGCGAAAGCGTCGCGTAGCGATAAAGCAAAAGCCGCCCTTGAGGGCGGGGCTTGCAACCCAGTTTTCTTGGTCACTGCAAATTGGTTTGAAACAGCCCAAGTGTTCAGCACCGCCCCAGCCCCTCTCCCAGGGGAAAAGGGGAGTTCGCAACCTAGGTTGAGAGGTTTACCCCCATTGACAACAACCCTGCTGTGTCGCTGGGGTCTGGTTGATACTTGAGGGGCGGTCAACCATGCCCAATCAGCCTCCGCTCGGAACCGGGAAAGAGCCCGTTACCGCCCGGATCTTCTGTCGTCGCCCGGCCCGCTCGATCTCCAGCTCCAAGGTGCTGCCCACCTCAGTGCGCTCCACCTCCTGTTGCACCTGATCGGCTGTGGTTACGGCACGACCATTGATGGAGAGAATGACATCCCCAGACCGCAGCCCTGCCCGTTCCGCTGGGGATCCCTGGATGACTTCGCCAATCAGTACACCCTGATCCACCGTTATCAAAATGCGGCTATTGGGATCCTGGTTGAGGCGCTCCTTCAGCTCTGGAGTCAGCGTGAGCATGCGGATGCCCAGGTAGGGGTGATCCACCTTGCCGCGAGTGATCAACTGATTGGCCACCCGCTGGGCCGTCTCAATGGGGATGGCGAAGCCCAACCCTTGCGCTCCCTGGATGATGGCGGTGTTCACCCCGATCACCTCCCCTTGAGCGTTGAGCAGCGGGCCGCCGGAGTTGCCGGGGTTAATGGCCGCATCCGTTTGGATAAAAGATACCCGCTTGTCAGGCACCCGAATCTCCCCGCTGGAACGGCCCAAAGCGCTGATGATCCCAGCCGTAACGGTGTTATCCAAACCCAGGGGGTTGCCGATGGCAATGGCCCACTGGCCCGGCTCCAGGGTTTCCGAGCGCCCCAGCTTCACGGTCGGCAGGTTCTGGGCGTTGATCTTCACCACGGCGATGTCCGTAACCGGATCCGAACCGATTACCTGCCCATCAAAGCTGCGGGTATCCTTGAGCGTCACCGTTACCTTGTCGGATCCCTCGACCACATGGGCATTGGTGATGATCTGGCCGTCTGGGCTGATGATGAACCCAGAGCCGGTTCCCTGCTGTCGCCGCTGCCGAGGGATGGAAGGGATCGCTTGGCCAAAGAAATCCCGGAAAAAGGGATCGCTGAAAAACTCCTCCGGAAAAGGGGCAGGGGCGCGCACCGTCCGCTCAGCATCGATGCGAACCACCGCCGGCCCCACCTTTTGCGCCACATCGGCGATGAAATTCAGGTTCAGTTGGGGCGGGGTTGCCGTCGTCTGGGCAGATACCCCCTTGCCCCCCACCAGAGCCGCTCCCAGCCCAATGCCCAGCAGCACCAGCAGCACTGACGAGAGAAGAGACTTCCAAGTGGAGATGGCAAAAGGCTGGAAAGAGGATTGAGCAGGTTGGGCGGAAGCTTCTGACCCGGGAGAGGGCTGGCCCGGCATGGATGTTCTGCGCTTCATAGCTACAAGAAGAGGGTTGGGATGCTGCAAGACTTCGGCCCCACGCAGGGGGAGAAACCTAGGGCCTAATCTAACATGGACAGCAGGGATCCCAGAGTGGGCAACCCTAGCGTTTTTCCGTACTTCTATCTGGAGCGAAGAGCAGCGGAATCTGCTCACCTGAGGTAGCCCATTTCCATTCAGTTGGCTTTGATCAAGATAGGTAAAAGATAGGTAAGGCCCGAAAGGCTCCCGGTTTTGTCCGGTTTGCAGCTAGCGTAGGAATGATGAATGGGGGTAAGACCATGACCAACCCAGCCAGCCGCCTGTTGGCTCCTCTGCTTGGCGGATTGCTCTCAGCGCAGATGGCCGCCCCAGTTTTGGCCCAAATGGGGCCCTTGCCACCACCGCCTGCCGGTGAGGGATGGCGTCCTGTGAATCCTCGCCCCCTTCCCCCTGGCCCTCAACCCCTGCAACCTGGCCAGCCCTTTCAACTGCAAACCACGTTGCTATTGCGCTCTGGGGATCTGATCCAGGCGGTGCATCGCTCCCCAGAAACCCTCTTGATTGCCCCTGGGGAAACCCGCGCCGTCAGCCTTAGCTTGGATACCCCTCTGCGGGACATCTACGGCAACACGGTCGTCCCGGCGGGGGCTGTTTTGGAAGGCCAATTTCAGCCGGTGAGCGGCGGCACCCAGTTTGTCTCGCGGGCTTTGATTTTCAACGGCCAATCCTACCCCCTCTACGCTCAGAGCCAGGTTATCCCGCTGCGTAAGGATCCCCGCCACACTTCCGGGGAAGCGATTGTGCAAGATGCCTTGATCGGGGCAGCTGCGGGGGCCATCTTGGGAGGCTTGTTCGGCGACCGCGTGATCTCGACGGAGAAAGTGCTGGGTGGAGCGGCGGCAGGGGCTGTCATCGGCAATGTAACGGCGCCGGAAGTGGCGGTGATCGACGCCAATGCCAACTTGACTCTGACGGTCACCCAAGATTTTCAGCCCTACCTGCCCTAGCGAGCTTCTGAAAACAGCTCTGGCCAGGGATCCCTTTCTAGGGACTGGCCGTGAGCCGATCCAAAATCTCGTCGTGGGAGAGGCCCTTGCGCACCCATTCCTCGCAGTGGTGCAGCCGCTGAGCCGTGCCGATGAGGAAGCGGTTGAGATCGGCCCCCAGGGATTCGCAGGTGGTCTGTACGCAGATGAGATCCCGCCCCGAAAGTAAGGAGAAGAGGCTGGCCAGCATTCCCGCCTCCAAATATCCGGCAGGCTCTCGCCGTGCAGAAGGTTCCTCCGGGTTGAAGCTGGCGCGAGCGGCAAGGGCAAACCCGGAATGGCGGATCCCGGCTTGAACCAAGCCGTGGTCAGCAGCGGAAAAGTCCAGCTCCAGGCGTCCCCAACCGTGGGTGGCCCAGAGGTCGCTGAGGGCATCCAGGAAGATCCCCATCGGCAATTCCTGCAGCGGCTGCTGGTAGTAGCCGGAAAGCTCGTCTTCAATACGGCGGAAAAACGCCTCTCCCCAATCGCGGCCACAGTTGTAGAGAATGACGCGGGTGGCTTGGCCGGTTTCGTAGCGCAGGCCGGAGTAGAGAGCTTCCAGCAGGGGCATGGGAAAGGCCGCCAAGCGGTATCCTCCGCGGCTGTAGAGCAGTCCGGTGTGGATGTCAGGGCGGATGTAGTAGGCAGGGCTAAAGCAGTGCCCAGGCAAGATCTGGTCTTGCAGAATCTCTTGCAGGGAGATCATGGCTATTCTCGCAGTCAGGTGGACAAGAGGGCGGGGATGGATAGATTGGGGAGCGGCTGGAATTTTTGGCGTGAGGGAATGAATGATTAAGGAGTGAGCTGTATAAGCTGTATACAGTAAATCGGGAGAAGGAGGTCGCTATCGGAGGGCGCAGGGAACTTTGGTGAATAGATTGAGGGCGAATGGACCTAGTTAACCAGCATGGATTTGGCCAAAAGCAGATAAGGACGGATCATCTCGCTCTCTTCTGCCCCAAAGATGTAGGTCAGGGAGTCGAGCATTAACTTGTAGGCAGGCTGGCATTGGTCGCGCATCTTGAACGATTTCAGGATCGTCTCCAGCCAGTAGAGCAATTTATCCCTCAGGTAGTCTTCGTCGTTGAGCAGCATGGCCATGCAGCAGTAGCGCCACACCATGCTCAGATCCCGGCGGCAGCGCTCCCAGGCCAGGTGACCATGCTGGCGGATTAAATTCGGCATCATCGGCTGAAACTTCTCCATCACCCGATCCAGCAGCTCTTGTTCTTTGGCCTGCAGAACCTGGTAAAGGCGGACCCGCTTCGGGATCCCTTCCACGTAGGCGTGTAGAGTTTTCAACTCGTCCGGGCGCAGATAGCGGCCTTCGCTTTGTTGCATCAGCTCGGCAACCCTTGAATTCATAGATAGAGCCTCCTTCAGTGGGCTTCACACAAACATTTCCGCCAAGGTGAGAGCCCTCTCCGGCGGAACTGTGGGCAGGTCAACCTCGGCCTCAGACCTAGAAGAAGAGGAGGAAGGGAACTGGGCCTGAGAAGTGGCGCAGACAGCTTGTAGCTCTTGCCAGTAGGGGGCAAGCAAACCCTGCTGATCCGCTGGCAGGGATCCCTGAACCACTGCCCGTAGCTGAGCGAGCGCTTGCGGCAACCCTAGGTACTGTTCCATCGCACCAAGAGTTACCTGCTGCACAGGGGTGGGATCCCCTATCAACAGGCTCAGGCCCAGGGAGCGCAAGCAAAAGGCCAATTGACGAGCCAAGAGGCGCTGAGATGGTGTCAGAGGGGACTCTGTTCCACCGCTGTGCCCCTGCTGTTGCAAGACCCTTTGGATCCAGGTCAGCTCCTGCTGTTGTAAGACCTGGTAAAGCTCCAGCCGTTCTTGAAAAGAGAGAGAGTAGCGAATCAGGTCTTGCAGATCGTCGGGTGTTAAGTAATCCCCTTCTCGCTCGGCAATGCGTTCTGGCCAAGAGTGAAGGTCATCCATGGGTGAAGTCTCCTTAGAGCACGGATCGAGAGAGCACAACTGAGAGCCCTGAACAAACCAGAGCTAGAGCAAAGCTCCGCCAAACAAGGCGGCAAAATCCTCAAGGGTAAAGGGATCCTCTGCCGGCAATTCCGGCAGCGGCTCTGAGTGTGGGCAGATGCCCGACCAATTGAAGCCGGCAAAAAACTGTCCCACCGATTGGGCAAAGAGCATGGGGGACTGCGGCGGCGGCTCTTGAGCAAAGGGAGCCTTGGCCGGGGGTCGGTTATCCCAGTTCAACCCCTGCAAAAAGACCGCCAGCGGCTGGGTTAAGTCCAGATCGGTGTCTAAGTTGAAGGTGACCATGGGCGTTTCTCCAAAGTGTCGAGGGATCCCAGAGAGCCTTCAAAAGCCACAAGCAAGCCTCACAACTGGTGCAAACGCTGCTCGATCTCGCGGGCGCTGGCCCCTTCGGTGATCCAAAAATTGGCGGCATCAATGCGTTCTTGCCCGCCCAACAGGAACTTGCAGTAGGTTTCCCCCATGGCGTAGCACTGGATCTCGATGCAGGCCAGCTCGCGGGAAGTCATAGCGGTGAAAAACCCGGCAAATAGCCCGGCATAGAGATGACAAACCGGCTTGCCCACATCCCCAAGGGTGCGAGCCACCATCGAGTCAAACAAGTTGATAAACAGGAAGCCTTTTTGTTTGGATTCGGTTTCCACCTCCCACTTGCCCCAGCCCTGAGCCGTAAAAGGCCACCACCAAGTCTCCAGCAAAAACAAAAGGTTGGACTGTTTTACGCCAATCCCATACTCCCGCTCGTACCACTCGGAGAAGTGCTTGGCATCGCGGATGCCCCAATCCATTCCAATCGTGTACATCACCGCCGCCGAAGCATCTCCCACTTCCCGTTCCAGGCCTGTTTGCAAGCCCACAATAAAGTCTTCGCTGAGCAGGAGATTTTGCGTGTTGTTCCAGTCGATGATCGTGCCCTGATCTCGGTTGAAGCGGAAGAAATCGCGGTAACTGTAGTGAGCATGCTTGTCACGGCCCACAGGCAGGGTGACTGCAGGACGGGGATCCGGTCGAGATGGAGTGGTGACCATGGTGCTCTCCTGACAAAAAACAGATGAGTCTAGATCGCGATGCAACAGGATTCGGTGGGATTTAAGGGATCGATAATCGAGTCAGACGATGCAAATGGGCCAATGAGCCAATGAAATGAATAGCTAAACATTTGATAAACTTAGTCGGCTATTCGAGGGATCCAACATTGTTCAACTCTTGTTTGATTGTTTATAAAACAACACCTGCCGAGCTCAAGGGATCCCTGAACATCGACAATCCATCAAACTTCCCGAGTTTGGGCAAGTGTACTGCCGATGATGCGGAAATCTTCATTTTCTAGCTGCTTAACGGTAGAGCGAGTGATGATCTTGCCCTGCTCCACCAAAACCCTCCCCGTCCGCGGGTGCAACAGGTCTTGTTCAGCCCGCCGACCGATGAGCACTTCGATATCTTTCAGAGAGTTCACGTACATTCCCGGCGGCAGCTCCACCACCACGCCATCGGAAACCACCCTGGCCTGGCAGGCCAGACGAGAATTGCTGCGGGCGCTGGTGATCACTTCCAGAGTTTTTGCTTCGCGGGGGGTGATGGGGGTGAGACTATCCATCCCCTCTTTCACGTAAACATGACAGGTGGCACAGATGCCGCGACCACTACATTCCCGCGAGACATGCAGCTCCTCCGACAAAATAGCCGACAGAAGATTGCTGTAGGTATCGACCTCTGAGACGCGAGATAAAGGCTCTAGCCGGATTTGTTTAACCATAGATGGGATCCAAACGCTAAGGGCAGGCAAGAAACCCCGGCGGGCAAGATCTACTGCAAAAGCAACGCAAACAAATCACAACAATTAACTCCCTTCCCTGCAGTCCTTCTGCAGGTCTACGGCAACACCTGATTTCCCAGTCGATTAAAGTTAAATGTAGGTCACCTCAGATGATGAGTCCCGCACAAGCAACTCTGGGGAAGGCTATATTCTTTACTTTATTTTGGATTTGGATGAGGTCATCTTGGATGAAAATGTCATAATCCTTAACTACGGATAAACACGGAATCTTTTTATCGCCCAGAAAGCCACAAAGTGAAATCACGTAAATCAGAGCCAACGACAATCCTTTTGTAAATATTTATCGCGGATCTACGTCGGTTGTTCTATCGTCAAGGTAAATCTCAAGTAGGCTCTTCATAGTCTTTTGTTGGCAGTTTTGTTGCAGAGGGATGTGCTGAAGTCCGCCGTAAAAGCGTATCGAGCCATTTGCTATTCCCTTCATAATTTCTTTAAAGTAGTCCCCCATTTTGTCTGTAAATCGATCTTTTCTGTTTTTGTTGGCTTCGTCGATTGGGAGCTAGGGTTATGGAATCGCGCCAGCGCCGGCAGGATCCGCAAACGTTGCAAAACCTGTTGCGGGCCGCCTATCAGCAGCTTTTGGAACGCCAGCCCTACCAGCACGAGAAAGCGGGAGAACTGGAGAAAATCGAGCAGGACTTTCTCCGCGGGCGGATTGGGATCAAACGTTTGGTTCGTCAAATCGGGGGATCCCGTCTTTATCAGCGGCTGTTTTTCAGTGCCGGCTGCAACACCCGCTGTGTGGAGCAGGGTTTCAAGCACTTTTTGGGGCGGGCCCCGGCCAGCAAAGCTGAGGTGGCCACCTACCACGATATTCTGGTGCATCACGGCTTTCAGGCCATGGTCAATGCCTTTATCGACTCTGAGGAATACCGCCACCATTTCGGCAACGACCATCTGCCGCAACCCCGTCAACGGCTAAGCGGCCACCCCCCCTTGGCCTACTTATTGACGGATCGGATGAACCGGCGCCACGGGCTGGGGATACAGGGATCCCCACTTTTGCACAGCCTGGCGGTGATGTGAGTCGGGGATCCCTTAGGCGCTCCTGCTGGGGAGAAAGTCGAGGGTGTAGGCTTGGCCCACATCCAAGTTGGCTTCCACCGTTCCCAGGGCAACCATCTCCCGGAAGTAGGTTTGCCAGCGCTGGTGGGTCATGGCGCCGATTCCCAGCGTGGCGGCATCTCCACTGGTGAGAAGGCCGTAGTCTTTTAGGGCTTGGTGGGCGTAGGCCAGGAGGGCCTCGCTCATGTTGGGGTTGTCTTGGCGGATGAGGCGATTGCCGGGGCGGGGATCCTCTAGGTAGCTCTGCCAGCCCTGGATGGAGGCAGCTACAAATTTTCGCACCTGCTCCGGGTGCTGTTCGGCAAAGGGGCGGGTGGTCTCCAGGGTGGTGGCGTAGGGGGAATAGCCGTAGTCGGCCAGCAGAAAAACGACGGGATCAAAGCCCCCCTCCTGGCGCACGCGGAAGGGCTCGGAGGTCACATAGCCCTGCTGGGCAGAAGACTTGTCCAGCAAGAAGGGCGTGAGGCTAAGGTTGTAGGGGCGTTTTTGCTCGTCGCCGAAGCCAAACTTGGCCCGCAGAAAAGGCCAGTAGGTGAGGTTGGCTCCCGGTGACACCCAGATGGGTTTACCCCGCAGATCCTCTAGCCGCTCGATGCCTACCCCCGGATGGGCCAACAAACATTGGGGATCCTTCTGGAAAAAGGCGGCCACTGTTACCACCGGGATCCCGGCTTGCAGGGCAGAAAGGGCATCCGGGCTGGAGCCGAGAACAAAATCTGCCGCCCCCCCCGCCAGCAGTTGCAACACATTGACCGCCGTTCCCCCCATGCGGATTTCCACTTGCAGACCGTAGTCGGCGTAAATACCGGTGGCTAAGGCTTGGTAGAATCCGCCATGTTCGGCCTGGGCGTACCAGTTGGTCACCAACCGCAGGGGCCGGGATCTGGCCGAAGAGGGGCGGGAGCCCGCTCCTACTGCTAGCAGAGCAGCTCCACTGGCCAAAAAACGCCGCCGCGGCCAAGGCTCTGGAGTTACACCGGACATAGGCAGGGATCCTCAGGCGGCCACGCTTTCAGTATCTCGCAAGTAGACCAGTTTTTCCTCAGGCTGGCCACCCCTTGGAAGAGGAGCCGTTGGGAGGCGTCTTCGATTTATATTTGCAAAGCAAGCGGGATCCCCTTCTTACAAGGGGCAAGATCGACATTCCAAGGGGTAGGGCATGGGCAAGGTGTATCTAGTGGGGGCAGGGCTGGGCGGGCGGGCGGGCCTGACGCAAGGGGCGCTCGAGATTCTGCAGCGGGCCGAGGCTGTTTGGATCGACGAGCTGGTGGATGAGCGTTTGCTGGCGGAGTTACCCTCTCAGGCGCAGGTGTGGCGGCGCTCAGGAGAAGCGAGCTTACAGCAGGGCATCCTCTGGTTAATTCAGCGCTGTCGGGAAGGCAAACAGGTGGTTCACCTTAAGTCGGGGGATCCGCTGATTTTTGGCCGCGCCCGCGAAGAGATCCAAGCCCTCAGGGAGGCGGGCTGTCCCTTTGAGATTTGGCCGGGGTTGTCGTCGGCCCTGGCTGGCCCCCTCTGGGCAGGGATCCCCCTGACCGATAAGCACTTAAGCCGCGTTTTTGCCGTGCTGACTGCCCACGATCTAGAGGCCTTGCCCTGGAGCGCCCTGGCCCAGTTGGATACTTTGGTGATTTTGATGGGATCCCGGCAGCGACAGCACATTGGCGCACGGCTGATGGAGTCTGGGATCCCGGCAGACCGACCGGTGGCTGTGATCTGGGGAGCGGGGCAGGCAGAGCAACAGGTGTGGGTAGGCACCTTGGCGGAGCTGCAGCAGGAGGCGGGTCAGGCGAAGTTGCCGGGTCTGCTGGTGGTCGGGGAGGTGATCCGGTTGCGGCAGGACTTTTTGCCGGGGATCCCTCCTTTGCCTCCGCCGGCTCCCCTGGCAGGCAAGACGGTTCTCGTCACCCGTTCCGAGGGGCAATCACCAGCTTTTCGGGAGCTGCTACAGGCCCAGGGAGCGCGGGTGCTGGAGATGCCGACCCTGGTGATCCAGCCGCCCACGAGCTGGGATCCCTTGGATACAGCCATTGCCAACCTGGAACAATTCGACTGGCTGCTGCTGACCTCTGCCAATGGAGTGCAGGCTTTCTTTGAGCGGCTGCAGCGGCAGGGGCGAGATAGCCGAGCACTCCACTCCCTGCAAGTGGCGGTGGTGGGATCCAAGACCGCTTCCGTGCTCGCCCAGTACGGCATCCATCCCGATCTCATGCCCCAAGAGTTTGTGGCCGAGGCCCTGCTTCAAGTTTGGCCGGAGCCGATCTCAGGGCAGCGGATTCTCTTTCCCAGAGTGGAGTCGGGAGGCCGGGAGGAGGTGGTACAGGGTTTGCGGCAGCGAGGGGCAGAGGTGGTGGAGGTGGCCGCCTATCAGTCTGCCTGTCCGGCGACAGCGGATCCCCAGGTGGTGGAGGCTCTGAAGGCCCGTCAGGTGGACATCCTCACCTTTGCCAGCTCCAAGACGGTGCAGCATTTTGCCCACTTGATCCGGCAGGCAGGGCTGGGCCCAGAGGTGTGGGATCCACCGGTGCAGATTGCCGCCATCGGCCCCAAAACCGCCGAAACCTGCAAAGCCGCATTCGGTCGGGTGGATATCGAAGCGCAGGAGTATACTCTGGAAGGATTGGTGGAAGCCCTCATCCAAGCGACCAACCGTTTCACCCAGCCTTTTCAGGCCGTTCGCGGTAGCAGTTCACAGCACCCAAGGGCTCCTCTATAATGAACCCGCCCATGCCGCCCGCGTCAGCCAGCCGGGCATCCCAAGCAGATACACCCAGACACCATGTGGCAGACGGCCAAGCTCTACGAAGACATCCTTTACGAAAAAACGGATGGCATTGCCAAGATCACCATCAACCGTCCCCACAAGCGCAACGCCTTTCGCCCCAAAACTGTTGCCGAGCTGATCGATGCGTTTGCCGATGTGCGAGAGGATCCCCGTATCGGGGTGGTGTTGTTGACCGGGGCAGGGCCCCACAGCGACGGCAAGTATGCCTTTTGTGCCGGTGGGGATCAAAGCGTGCGGGGCGAGGCTGGCTATCTGGATGAGGCCGGGATCCCTCGCTTAAACGTGTTGGATTTGCAGCGCATCATTCGCTCCTTGCCCAAGGTGGTGATTGCCCTGGTGGCAGGCTACGCCATCGGGGGTGGCCATGTTTTGCACCTCATCTGCGACCTGACCATTGCCGCCGACAACGCCATCTTTGGGCAAACCGGCCCCAGAGTAGGCAGCTTCGACGGAGGCTTTGGGGCCGCCTACCTAGCGCGGGTGGTGGGGCAAAAAAAAGCCCGCGAGATTTGGTTCCTCTGCCGCCAATACACCGCAGCCCAAGCCCTGGAGATGGGTCTGGTGAATGCGGTGGTGCCGGTGGAAGAGCTGGAAGCTGAAGGGATCCGCTGGGCGCAAGAGATTCTCCAGCACAGCCCCTTGGCCATCCGCTGCCTCAAAGCCGCCTTCAATGCCGATTGCGATGGGCAGATGGGGCTGCAGGAGCTGGCCGGAGATGCGACGTTGCTGTTCTACATGACCGAGGAAGCTGCTGAGGGCAAACGCGCCTTTTTGGAAAAGCGCCCCCCCAACTTTCGCCAGTTTCCCTGGCTACCTTAGATAGTTTCCATTAATTCCACTTCCCCGAAGGGAAGCGACCCAGGTTTCCGGGGTCGTGGAGGCCCTAGATCTCCAGTTTCCATTAATTCCACTTCCCCGAAGGGAAGCGACCAAGACATGGACAAGGAACAGGAGAAAGCAATCCTGTTTCCATTAATTCCACTTCCCCGAAGGGAAGCGACTCACGACACCCTGAAATTGGTTGACCGAGTTATTAATCGTTTCCATTAATTCCACTTCCCCGAAGGGAAGCGACTACGAGGATCGGGCGGGGTTCAGTTGCTCAGTTATCAGTTTCCATTAATTCCACTTCCCCGAAGGGAAGCGACTTACAGCAGTTGTACGCCCGGGTCTCCGACTCGCCGTTTCCATTAATTCCACTTCCCCGAAGGGAAGCGACTGCTGACAAAAGAACAAATGATTTACAATCGTGCGGGTTTCCATTAATTCCACTTCCCCGAAGGGAAGCGACTACGTAGCGAGGCTACTGGACTGGTATGCCCCAGGGTGGTTTCCATTAATTCCACTTCCCCGAAGGGAAGCGACAACTTTTTGGGAGTCGAATGGGACGGTCACAACCAGTTTCCATTAATTCCACTTCCCCGAAGGGAAGCGACATAAATAGATGAGAACTAACTACTTAATCATTTCTCAGTTTCCATTAATTCCACTTCCCCGAAGGGAAGCGACCAAGCACGTAGGCCCTAGCTCAAAGTACAAAATAGCAGGGAGTTTCCATTAATTCCACTTCCCCGAAGGGAAGCGACTCAGGGATGACGGGGTGGGTCAACAAGAATGACGAGGTTTCCATTAATTCCACTTCCCCGAAGGGAAGCGACTGGTAGCTGTTCATGACTGTCTCCAATTCTGCCACGTTTCCATTAATTCCACTTCCCCGAAGGGAAGCGACCAGTAGATACTCTCTCTCTCTAGTGCAGTAGGTAGTGCAGGTTTCCATTAATTCCACTTCCCCGAAGGGAAGCGACTAGCAAATTCCCACCTGGACGTCAACTAACCCATCTAGTTTCCATTAATTCCACTTCCCCGAAGGGAAGCGACTTGAAGCTCAAGAATAGATAAGGGGGATTACTTACGTTTCCATTAATTCCACTTCCCCGAAGGGAAGCGACTAAGGCCTTAAAGGCCAAAATAAGGGCAATAGAGAGTTTCCATTAATTCCACTTCCCCGAAGGGAAGCGACTATTTCACAGCGCCTCTGTTTCGCTAGCCTTTTGATAGCGTTTCCATTAATTCCACTTCCCCGAAGGGAAGCGACTACGGGTCAAGAATCCCTGGAAGGGAAGAGCTTTGGGGTTTCCATTAATTCCACTTCCCCGAAGGGAAGCGACCCTTGCATCCTCCTTTGGTAGAGCCATGTAATCGTCGTTTCCATTAATTCCACTTCCCCGAAGGGAAGCGACTTAGTTGAATTGCATTGAAAAGGTGAGTTTAATGGATGTTTCCATTAATTCCACTTCCCCGAAGGGAAGCGACTCCCTCTATAGGTGGCACCGGCGGGGGGGATTCCTTGTTTCCATTAATTCCACTTCCCCGAAGGGAAGCGACCCATTATCCTTACGCTTCCGCCTAGACCACTTATCTGTTTCCATTAATTCCACTTCCCCGAAGGGAAGCGACTTCTATCGCCACCGCCATACCCAGCCGTGGATCCCCTTGTTTCCATTAATTCCACTTCCCCGAAGGGAAGCGACGTTGTACGCGGGCGCGGCGGTGGACGTGGATCCCTCGTTTCCATTAATTCCACTTCCCCGAAGGGAAGCGACTCCCTGCAGGAAGCCTGTCTAGGGCTGGGACTGGACGTTTCCATTAATTCCACTTCCCCGAAGGGAAGCGACATGCCCATAGACGCAGACAATATCAAAATGCTCGTTTGTTTCCATTAATTCCACTTCCCCGAAGGGAAGCGACGCTTGTCGCTGGGGCTGTAGTCTGTAAGGTACCTGAGGTTTCCATTAATTCCACTTCCCCGAAGGGAAGCGACTGCCTGGACGTTTTATCGACAGTCCCAATCACATCATGTTTCCATTAATTCCACTTCCCCGAAGGGAAGCGACCCCCCATTATAACCCTTACCCAGAGCGGGATCCAGGGGCCTAGATCGACAGGGTCTCGTTTTCGGCTGCAATTTCCCCTTGT